>JAYEKC010000388.1:0-2355 GCA_034716715.1 Gemmatimonadota bacterium
TCTTCTGTCCACTGGCCACTGTCCCCTGCGACTCACAGTAGAAGACAGGCACGCGGTGCCCCCACCAGATCTGCCGCGAGATGTTCCAGTCCCGGATGTTCTCCATCCAGTTCACGTACACCGCTTCCCACCGTTCGGGCAGGATGCGGACGCGGCCGTCGCGCACGGCCTGGAGGGCCGGGGCGGCGAGGGGCGCCATCTTCACGAACCACTGGTCCGACAGGCGCGGCTCGACGACGGTGTTGCAGCGGTAGCAGCGGCGCACGGCGTGGGCGTGCTGCTCGGTCTTGACGAGCGCGCCGGCGGCCTCGAGCGCCTTCACCACCTTCTTGCGTGCGTCGAAGCGGTCGAGCCCCTGGTACGCCACCGGCACCCGGCCCGCGGCGTCGGCAAACTCGGCCATGGTGCCGTTCGGCGTCATCACCAGCGGCGAGGGCAGGGCGTGGCGCCTGCCCACCTCGAAGTCGTTGGCGTCGTGGGCGGGCGTGACCTTGAGGGCGCCGGTGCCGAACTCGCGATCCACGTACTCGTCGGCCACCACGGGCAGCTCGACACCGTTCGCCGGGTTCACGACCTTCACGCCGACGAACGCCGCGTACCGACCGTCGTCCGGGTGCACGGCCACGGCAACGTCGCCGAACATCGTCTCCGGGCGCGTCGTGGCGATCACCAGGCCGCGCGACGGGTCGCCGGCCACGGGATAGCGCACGTGGTAGAGGTTCCCCTGCGTGTCGTGGTGTTCGGCCTCCTCGTCCGAGAGCGCGGTGAGGCAGCGCGAGCACCAGTGGATGACGCGGTGGCCGCGGTAGATGAGGCCGTCGTCGTACCAGCGGACGAAGAGTTCGCGCACCGCACGCGAGAGTTCGGGCGAGAACGTGTACGCCGTGCGGTCCCAGTCGCAGCTCGCGCCGATGGCGCGGAGCTGCTTGAGGATGACGCCGCCCTTTTCGGCGACGAACGCGCGCACCTCGCCGAGGAACGCCTCGCGGCCCAGGTCCTGCCGGGTCTTGCCGGCCTTGGCGAGTTCGCGCTCGACGACGTTCTGCGTGGCGATGCCGGCGTGGTCGGTTCCCGGTACCCAGAGCGTGTCGTCGCCCGACATCCGCCGCCAGCGGATGAGCACGTCCTGCACCGTGTTGTTGAGGCCGTGGCCCATGTGCAGCACGCCGGTGACGTTGGGCGGCGGCATCACGATCACGAAGGGGTCGTCGGAGCCGCCCGCACGCACCGACTCCGCCGCGCTCGCGCCGAAGACGCCCGCCTCCTCCCACTCCTTATACAGTTGTGGGTCCGACGCGGCGGGGTCGTACCGGGAGGGGAGGTCGTCGGCGGCGGAGTGCGTGGTCATGGGAGCCTGAAAACTAGCGGGACGGTGGCGACGGGCGCGACGGCCCGGTTAGCTTGCAATGCGGTATCCCGTCACGATTTGCGCGCCTTTCGCGGCCCGCCGACGGGGCCGCCCGACCGGGCGTCAGGCCAGAATCCAGACAGGGGTTCCACGTCTCGTGGCGACAGCAACGCTCCAACTCGTTCTTCCCAACGGCGACACGCGCGATGTGGCGCCGGGCACTCCCGCGCGCGACGTGGTGGCGTCCATCGGTCCCGGCCTCCTCAAGGCCGCCATTGCCGTGGCCGTGGACGGGGAGGTGCAGGACCTCATGACGCCCATCCGGAAGGGCGGGGCGTTCGTGGTGCTGAAGGAGAGCGACCCGCGCTCGCTGGCGGTGCTGCGCCATTCAGGCGCGCACGTGCTCGCGACGGCGGTGCGGCGGCTCAGGCCCGACGCGAAGATCGGCTTCGGCCCGGCCATCGAGGACGGCTTCTACTACGACTTCGAGGTGGACAAGCCGTTCACGCCCGACGACCTCGCCGCGTTCGAGGCCGAGATGCAGAAGGTCGTCGCGGAGAAGTTCCCCTTCACGCGCGCCGAGATCTCGCGCAAGGACGGCGAGAAGGTGTTCGCCGACGATCCGCTGAAGCTCGAGCGGCTCGCCGAACTCGGCGACGACGAGGTGATCTCCACGTATACGGACGGCCCGTTCACGGACCTGTGCCGCGGGCCGCACGTGCCCGACACGTCGTACGTGCGGCATTTCAAGCTGCTTTCGACGGCCGGCGCCTACTGGCGGGGCGACGAGAAGCGGCAGATGCTGCAGCGCATCTACGCGACGGCGTTCTGGAAGAAGGACGACCTCGACGCGCACCTGCACCGGCTCGAGGAGTCGCGCAAGCGCGACCACCGCGTGGTGGGCAAGCACCTCGACCTCTTCATGTTCCACCACTTCGCGCCGGGCGCCGCGTTCTGGACGGAGCGCGGCACGTTCCTCATCAACACGCTGAACGACTACCTCCGCG
>JAYEKC010000389.1:0-12105 GCA_034716715.1 Gemmatimonadota bacterium
CGACCGGCGAACACGTTGCGCCTGGCGGGATCGCCGCCGTCCTTCACGCCGAGTTGTTCACCAATGTTCCAGCGTGCCCAGATGTCGTCGTTGAGGGCCATCTGGATGGCGCGGTGGCGAATCACCACCACGACGCCCATGTCGGAGTCGGGTGTATTGTACACGTCCTTCCAGCCAGCCATGTACGTCTGCGCGTTGGTCAGCGCGAGACCGTCGTTGACCTCGGCGCAGTCGAACACCGCCCGGTGCTTCGCCGCTGCGATGCGGTCGGCCCAGCTCACGTCCCATCCGCCCTGCGGCGCGGGATACGTCGGGAACCCGCCGCCCTGCCCGAGCAGGTCGCGCGGGAGCCCGCCCGTGGCGGCGAGGGCGGCCGTGCCGCCGATGACGGTCGAGAGGAACTGGCGGCGCGCTGAGGGCCGGGGCGTTTGCTCTGGCACGGCTGGCTTCTCCCTGGAGGTGGCCACGGAAGATACGGGGTGGAATCCGGCTCCGCTGCGGCCGTGGAGGCGGACCGCAACCCGGCGCGCCAGAGCTGCCCGCGGCTGGCTACCCGGGTGGCTTCGCGGTGCCTGCCGGTGGCTCCGTCGCGGAAACTTCGGCCGGCGGCGTGGCCGCCGGTTCGTCGCCGCGGCGAAACAGGATCAGCGCGAGCACGACCGCGCCGACCGTAACCCCTGCGTCGGCCACGTTGAACGTCCAGAAGCGCCAGCCCGCCGTGCCCACGTCGATGAAATCCACGACCCCGCGCGTGGAGCGCAGGCGGTCGACCAGGTTGCCGATCGCCCCGCCGCAAATGAGGCCGAGGGCCAGGGCCTGCCACGCGTCGGTGGCCGGCGCGGTGCGGTACATCCGGTACAGCACACCGACCATCACCGCCGCGATGAGCGAGAACCCGGTGCGCGAGAAGTCGCCCAGCGAAGTGTTCATCGCGGCGCCGGTGTTGTACGTCAGGGTCAGGCGAATGGCGTCGCCGGCGACGGCGACCGGCACATGGAGCGACAGCATCGCCTCGGCGACGCGCTTGGTGACGACGTCGGTGGCGAGGATGGCAGCGGCCGCCAGCCAGAAGGCGAGGGTCTTTGGCGCGGGACTTGGCGTGCGGGACATGCTCCGGGGCGGTGGTGGACTCCTTCATTTAATACGCCGCGCACTCCGCGGTAGGTTTCACCGGTGCGCCGTTCGCCGCTGCCAATCGACGAAGCGCTGCCCCGGCTGCGGGCCGCGCTGGCCACGCATCCCCGCGTGGTGCTGCAGGCGCCGCCCGGCGCGGGCAAGACGACGGCCGTCCCGCCCGCGCTACTTGGGGAGCCCTGGAACGGCGGGCGGATCGTGATGCTGGAGCCGCGTCGCCTCGCCGCCCGCGCCGCGGCCCGCCGGATGGCCGCGGTCCTCGGCGAGTCGCCGGGCGGCACGGTGGGATTCCGGATTCGCGGTGACGCCGCCATCGGGCCGGCCACGCGCATCGAGGTCGTGACCGAGGGCATCCTCACGCGAATGCTCACGGACGACCCGACGCTCGAGGGCGTGGCGTGCGTGATCTTCGACGAGTATCACGAGCGCAGCGTGGTGGCCGACACCGGCCTCGCGCTCGCGTTGCACAGCGCCGAGCTCGTGCGGCCCGACCTCCGGATCCTCGTGATGTCGGCGACGCTCGACGGCGACGCGGTGGCGCGCCTGCTGGGCGGGGCGCCCGTCGTGGATTCGCCCGGGCGCGCGCATCCGGTGGACACCCGCTGGCTGCCCCCGCGCGCGGGATCGCGGCCGCTCGACGGAGTCGTCCCCGCGATCCGCCGCGCGCTCGAGGAAACCGACGGCGACGTGCTCGTGTTTCTGCCCGGCGCCGGCGAGATCCACCGGATCCGCGACGCCTTGGACCCGTCGGCCCTCCCGGGGCGCCCACGCGTGTACGCGCTGCACGGCACGATGCCGGCCGAAGAACAGGATGCGGCGATCGCGCCTTCGCCGGCGGGCGAGCGCAAGGTGGTGCTGGCCACGTCGGTGGCCGAAACGAGCCTCACGATCGAGGGCGTGCGGGCCGTGGTGGATTGCGGGCTGGCGCGCGTACCGCGCTTCGACGCCGGATCGGGCATGACGCGGCTCGAAACGGTTCGCGTGTCGCGCGACGCGGCGGACCAGCGCCGCGGGCGCGCGGGGCGCACGGCGCCCGGTGTGTGCTACCGCCTGTGGAGCGAGGCGGAGCACGAAGCGCTGCTCGCCCACCGCGCGCCGGAGATCCTCTCGGCCGACCTGGCGCCGCTCGCCCTCGAACTGACGCTCGCGGGCGTGGACGACCCGGCGGCCCTGCGGTGGCTCGACCGGCCACCGGCGGCCGCCATGGCACGGGCGCGCGAGCTGCTGACGGAACTCGAGATGATCGATTCGGCCGGGCGCGTGACGCGCCACGGACGCCACGTGGCGGGACTGGGGCTGCACCCGCGCCTCGGCCACATGGCGGTGCGCGGCGCGGAACGGGGGGCCGCGCGCTTGGCCGCCGAGCTCGCCGCGCTCCTCGGCGACCGCGACGTGCTGCGCGGCGACGCCGCGGCCGACCCGGACGTCACGCTGCGGCTGTCGGCGCTGCGCGGCGACGGCGCAGTTGCGCCGGATGCGGTGGACCGCGGGCGAGTGGCCCGCGCGCGCGACGAAGCCCGTCGCGTGGCCGCACGCCTCGAGCGCGGTACGCGCCGGGCGGACGCAGCCCGCGCTGGCGGTTCCGGGTCCGGTTCGGGGCGCAGTGCCGGCGCCCGGAGCCCGGAGGATGGCGACGAGACAGCCGCCGAACTGCTCGCGCTGGCGTTCCCCGACCGGGTGGGCCTGGCGCGCGGGCGCGGGCGCTTCCGGCTCCGGAACGGGCGTGGTGCGGTGGTTCCCGACGGCTCCCCGCTCGCGCGCGCCGCCGCAATCGCGGTCGCCGAAACCGACGGCGCACGCGACGACGCGCGCGTGTTCCTCGCCGCGGCGCTCGACCCGGCGGCCGTGCAGCGGCTTTTCGGCGACCAAGTGGTAGTCGAGCGCGAGTCCCGGTTCGACGAGGCGGCGGGAAGCGTGGTGACCGCGACCCGCCGCGTCCTTGGCGCGCTCGTCCTCGAGGAGCGCCAGGTGCGCGGCGGCGACCCCGAGGCGACCGCGGCGGCGTTCGCGCAGCGCGTGCGGGAGCGCGGGCTGGCGGCCGTTCCGTGGAGCGACGCCGGGCGGCTGGTCCGTGAGCGGCTCGCCTTCGCCCACACGCTCGACGACGCGTGGCCTGACGTCTCCGACGAGGCCCTGCTCCTCCGGCTGGAGGAGTGGTTCACGCCCCTGGCCGCCGGCGCGCGCCGCTGGGACGACCTTGCGGACGCGGAGGTGGGAGCAGCGCTCCTGTCGCTCGCGGGACCGGGACGGCGCCGCGCGCTCGACGCGCTCGCGCCCACCCACGTCGTCGTGGCGACGGGCTCGCGCGTGCCGGTGAACTACGCCGACCCAGCGGCACCGGCGATTGCCGTCCGGCTGCAGGAACTGTTCGGCACCGACGCCACGCCCACGGTCGGCGGTGGGCGCGTGCCGCTCACCATCCAGTTGTTGTCGCCGGCGGGCCGCCCCATCCAGGTGACCCGCGACCTTGGGCGATTCTGGCGCGGGTCGTACGCGGAGGTGCGCAAGGAGATGCGTGGCCGGTATCCGCGGCACGAGTGGCCCGAGGATCCGCTCGCGGCCGCGCCGACGCGGCGGGCGAAGCCGCGCGGCCCGCGGCGCTGACGCGGTAAATTTCCTTTCCATGCGAACCTTCGGCCTCGTACGACGCGCCATCGGCGCGATGCGGCCGGTGGCCCTGGCGGTCGCCCTCATCGGCGGACCGGTGGCGGCCGCGGCGCAGGCCAACCCGTGCACGCGGTTCCATCCGATGGTGGATGGCGTGCAGGTGCGCGGCGCGCGCCGGCTGGGCGCGGACGTGGCCGCCTCGGTGATCACGGTGGAGCGCTCGAGCGTGCTCCGCACGTGGCTCGGGCTGGCGAAGGGCGGCGTGACGTGCCTCGACAGCGCCGACGTCGCCCTCGACGCCGCGGCGATCCGCGAACAGTACGCGTCGCGCGGGTTCATCGCGGCGCACGTGGATGGCCAGGTGATCCGGCACGGCGACCGGCGCGCGCGCGTCGTGTACCAGATCGACGAAGGGGTGCCCGTGACGATCTCCCGGGTGGACGTGACCGGCCTTCCGGCCGCCGCGGCCGACTCGGCGCTCGTCGCGCGGCGGCTGCTGGGGCAGCCGATGGACGACTCGGTAGTGAACGCCGTCGCCGACTCGGTGTACGGCCTCGTGCGCGACGCGGGCTACGCGCGGGCGCCGGCGCCCGTCGTCACGATCCGGTCCGACTCGGCGCGGCGCCAGGGCACGGCCCGGCTGGCCTTCACGCCCGGCCCGCTGACCTACATCGGTCGCGTGAACGTTCGGATCACGCCGAGCGGGACGACGCCGATCCTCGACGAGGGCGCCGTACGCGACGCGTTCGGCGTGCGCGCCGGCGAGGCGTTCAACGCCCGCCGCATCTCCGACGGCCAGCGCGCCCTGGCCGGCCTCGACCTCTACCGGCAGGTGCGCGTGGATACGGCCGCCGGCGCGGGGGCGACCGGCGCAGCGCGCGACACCATCGGCCTCGACCTCAACGTCGCCGAGGGCAACCGGCGCCGCGCGAACACGTCGCTGGGCTGGGGCACGCTCGACTGCTTCCGCACGCAGGCGCGGGCCGTGGAGCAGGACGTGCTCGGCCTCGGGCACCGGCTCGAGTTCACCGGCCGGCTGTCCAAGATCGGCGTGGCCGAGCCGTTCAGCGGCCTGCAGTCGCTGTGTGCGTCGCGCGTGCGGTCCGACCCGTACAGCCAGCAACTCAACTACTACGCCGGCGCGACGCTCCGGCTGCGCGGCCTTCCCGCGCTGCGCGGCCGCACCTTCACGCCTGAGCTCACCCTGTTCAGCGAACGCCGGTCGGCGATCGGCACCTACGAGCAGACCACCGACCTCGGCGCGCTGGTGAGTTCCACGCAGACGCTCGGCAGCAGGCTGCAGGCCACGCTGCAGTACCAGTACACGGACTCGCGGACGCAGGCCGACCGGGCCGTGTCGTGCACGCAGTTCGGTTTCTGCCGCCTGGAGGACGTGGCGAGCTTCCTGCTGCGGAGCCCCCAGCATTCGATCCTCGCGCAGGTGGCGAAGAACCCGCTGCTCCCCACCGACGACCCGCAGTCGGGCTACCGGTGGCAGGCGGAGGCGAAGTACGGCCACGCGTCCATCGGCCAGCTGCTGCCGATCGACTTCGGCCGGTTCATGGTCGAGGCCGCGTCGTACACCCCGGTGCTGTCGTGGCTCACCGTGGCGGCGCACGCGCAGGTGGGCGTGGTGGTGGCGCCGGCGGACCGGTCATTCCTGCTGCCGCCGTCCGAGCGCCTCTACGGCGGCGGGCAGAACACCGTGCGCGGGTACGACCAGAACCTGCTCGGCCCGGGCAGTTACATCGTCACCGCGATTGACACCGTGCAGGGGCCGGGACGCACGCTGTTCGGCGTCGCGCGGCCGGACGTGCCCATCTCCCGCGTGGCGCCGAGCGGCGGGAACGCGATGTGGGTGGCGAACCTCGAGTTCCGCACGCGCCGCGGGTGGCCGACGGAGCTCCTGAAGTGGGTGGCGTTCCTGGACGTGGGCCGCGTGTGGAACACGCGCGACGTGTTCAGCGTGACGAACGCCGACGCCCGGGCGACGCCGGGCATTGGCGTGCGGTTCGTGACGCCGCTGGGGCCGTTCCGGATGGACATCGGCTACAACCCCAACGCGCTCGAGTCGGGGCCGGCGTTCCTGGTGGTGCCGGGCAATGCCGCCGCCGGCGTGGCCGGGCGCGCGATTTGCGTGAGCCCCGGCAGCGACGATCCGCTCGGCGGAGCGGGCACGGCGCCGAGCGCCTCGTTCTGCCCCGCGACGTTCCTGCCGGCGCGCTCGCACTCGCTCCTCTCGCGGCTCACGTTCCACTTCAGCCTCGGGAACGCGTTCTGACCCGCCGCGCCAAGGTCATCCTGTTCGGCGCCTTCGCCCTCGTGGGGGCAAGCGCCGCCGCGGTGGGTACGGCGTTCTGGGCGCTCACCGGCACCACGTGGGGGCACGAGCGCCTGCGCACGTTCGCCGAGCGCGAAGTGTCGTCGCTGCTCGCGCCCGGGGCGCGCCTCGCGATCGGCGCGCTCGACGGCTCCGCGACCGGGGCATGGACGGCGGATTCGGTGGCGGTGCTGATGCCGGACGGGCAGGCGGTGGTCGAGATCGCGAGGCTCACCGTGTCGGCCCGGTTCGCGTCCCTGCTCCGGGGCGACGTTCGCATCGGCGTGATCAACGTGGAGCGGCCGCGCGTCTCGCTCGTGCAGGACCGACGAGGACGCTGGAACGCCGCCGATGTGCTGGCGCCACGCCTGGCGGGCGGCGGCTCCGCGGGGGCCCGGCGCCTCGTGACCATCGACAGCATCGCGATCCGCGGCGGCGTGCTGTCCGTCGCGCAACCCGGCCCGTCGCCCGACGGCGCTCCGGTGCGGCGACGGATATCCGCGATGGAAGCGGCATTCGGATCCACCACGGTTTCGTCGCGCACCGCGCCCGGCGGCTCCACACAGCTGCGATCGCTTACGTTCGCGGTCGACGCGCCCGCCGTGGCGCGGGTGGCGGCGTCGGCGCGCGTCGACTGGTGGAATGACTCCTTGAGGTTCTCGGTGCCGGCGCTGCGGCTGCCCGGTTCCCGGGCGAGCGCCACGGGCAAGGTCGCCTGGAGCGCGAAGGCACCCGTCCGCCTGACGATCGACGTCCGGGCAGACTCGATCGCGTTCGCGGACTTGCACGCGCTTGACGCGCGGGTGCCGGCATCGGGGCTGGCGAGCGCGACGATCGCTTTCCGTTCTGGCGACGACGACAACCTCAGGATCGACGTCAGGGACGTTTCGCTCCAGGCCGGACGGAGTCGGGCGAGCGGGTCGGCGACGGTCGTGACCGGGCGACTCGCGCAGCTGCGCGACGTGAACCTGGTTGCCCCGGTGCTGGACCTCGACCTTGTGCGCGCCGTGGTCGGTGACTCGGCCCTGCCTCCTGCGTGGCGCGGCGACCTGGCGCTCGTGGTGGCGGCGCGCGGCGGCACGCTCGACAGCCTGGTGGTGGATTCGCTCGCGGCGTCGTTCCACGACGCGCGGACCGGCGCCACGTCGCGCGTGCGGGTGTCCGGCTCGGTTGCGCTCGCCGACACGGCGCTGCCGCGCGTCATCGACGCCATGGTTCGCCTGGATTCCGTCGCGATCCGCACGCTGGGCGCGCTGGCGCCGGCGGCCGATTCGATCAACGGGATGATCGAGGGCACGGCGCACATCGCGGGGGATGCCACGGCACTGGTCGTGCGTGATTTCCGGCTGCGCCACGTGGACGGGCCGCGTCCGGTGTCGGTCGTCTCGGGGAACGCGTCCCTGCGCCCCGGCCGGCAGGGACGCTGGCTCTCCGTCGAGGCGACGCTCGACACGGTGGCGCTCGCGACGCTGGCGCGCGGCCGCGTGGGCGTGCCGCTGGCGGGCACGCCTCACGGGCGCGTTTCCGTGACCGCCACCGGCGACACGGTGGCGCTCGACGCCACGCTGGCGGAGGGCGACGCGACCGTCGGGGTGGCGGGGACCGCCCTCCTCGCCGGCCCGGCCGCCCGGGTAACGCTTGCCGGCACGATCCGCGACTTCGACCCGCGCCGGTTCGTGCTGCGTCGCGACCTCCCGCCCATGCGCCTGACGGGCACGATCGCCGCGAGCGTGGGAGACGAGGACGTGGAGGGTGACTCCGAGCGGCATGTCGAGGTCCTGCTCGATTCCACGTCGCGGATCGGCGAGTCGGCGATCCGCGAGGGCGACGTGCGCGCCGGCGTCGACCACCGCGGCTTCCATCTCGACACCGCCGCGGTCGTCGCCGACGGATGGGGCGTGCACGCCCGCGGCCGGCTCGCGCGCGACAGCACGGCCGCCGACACCCTGACCTTCGCCGTCCGGGCCGACTCCCTCGCCGTGTTCCGCACCGTCGTGCTCGACACCGCGGGAGCGCCGCTCCTGCCCGACCTCGGCGGCCAGGTGCTGGTGTCGAACGGGTCGCTCGTGGGTTCGATGACGCAGGCCACACTGCGGGCCGACGCGTTCGTGTCGCGCTTCGTCGGCGGCGGGACGACCGTGGATTCCGGCGCCGTGACCGTCGCCGTCGGCGGCCTGCCGGATCGCGGAGCCGGCGAGGTGCGGGGCACGGCGTTCGGTGTGGCGGCGGGTCCCGTGCACTTCGACACCGTCGCGGCCAGCGCGCGCATCGTGGACGGCACCAGTGCCGTGGTCGCGTGGCGGGCGGCGGTGGCGGCCGATTCCGCGGCGCTCAACGGCGGTGCCACCTTCACCTGGCCGGACCGCAGCGTTCGCGCAGTGGTGGACTCGCTCCGCGCGTCGGTCGCCGGGCACGCGTGGCGGCTGGCGGCGCCGGCCACCGTGGTGGCGCGGGGCGGCGTGGTGGACGTGGACACGGCCCGCCTGCGGAGCGACCACGGCGCCACCGTCGTGGCGGCGGCCACGTGGCCCGACCGCGGGCCGGTGCGGGCCGACGTTGCGGTCGAGGGCCTCGGGTTCGAGGAGTTGGCCTTCCTGGGCGCGCTGCCTGCCGACCTCGCGGGCGTGATCACGGCGCGCGCGCACGTGGGAGGTACGCGGAGCGCGCCGACGATCGACGCCACGGCGACGCTGGACTCGATCCGCTCCGACGACCGGGAACGGCCGTCGCTCAGCGTGACCGCCCGGTACGCCGACCGGAAGGCCAGCGTCACGCTCGCCGCGACGTCGGGCGGGCGGCGCGTGCTGTCGCTGGCCGGCGACATCCCGCTGGACCTCTCCTTTCGTGACGTCGCCGACCGCGTGCTGAACGCGCCCATGTCGCTCCGGCTCGAGGCGGACAGCGCCTCGCTGGTACCCTTCGAGGGGCTGGCGCCACGCATTCGCAACCTCGTTGGCACCGTGAACGGCGCCGTGGATGTGGGCGGCACGCTGCGGCGCCCACGGGGGACGGGCACGCTGACGCTGCGCGGGGGCGGGTTTGAGGTGCCGCGCGCCGGGTTCGGGGCGCGGCGGGCCGATGCGGAACTCGTGCTCTCCGGCGACTCGGTACTCGTGCGCCAGCTCCGCGTGTCGGATACCGACTCGCCACGCGACACGGCGGCGGCCTGGGGCGTCGTGCGCCTGACGGGGAATCGCTGGTCGGAGTGGGAGGTGCAACTCCAGTCGGTGGCGAACCGGTTCCGCGTGATCGACGACCCGCGCCTGGCGACGGCGGAAGCCGACTGGGACCTGCGGGTCGCGGGCCGGCTCCGGTCGCCGCGGGTGTCGGGGAACGTGACGCTGCCGTACGCGATGTTCACGATCGGGCCGCAACGCCGGCAGCGCGTGCCGCTGACCGACTCCACGGGCGCTCCCCCGGCCGGCACGCCGTACGCCGAGGGCGTGGTGGTGGCGCTCGGCAGCGACGTGCGATTGCGCTCCCGGGAAGCGAGCGTGCAGCTCGCCGGCAGCGTTGAACTGTTCGGGCCGCTCAACCGTCCCTGGGTGAGCGGCACCGTGCAGGCGACGCGCGGGACCTACCGGGTGGACCTGGGCGTGCTGAAACGCACGTTCCGCGTGGACAGCGGGGTGGTCATCCTGGAGGGGACGACCGACGTTCCGCCGGCGCTCGACATCAGCGCCTCGTACGTGGTGCGGCAGCCTGAGAGCGACGACGTCACCATCCGCGCACACCTGTACGGCACCACCGACCGCCCCCGGCTCGATCTCTCAAGCGACCTCGGCACGGCCGTGGGGCAGAGCGAGATCATCAGTTACCTCGTGTTCGGCAAGCCGTCGTTCGCGGTGCCCGAGGACCGCAAGGCAACGGTGCAGACGGCATACCAGGCGCTGGTTCCGTCGTTCCTGGGCGGCTGGATCGAGGGCGCCCTCGGCACCGTGCTGCCGTTCTTCAACACGCTGCAGGTGACCACCGTGGGCCGCGACGATCCGCGCCTGTCGGCGAGCAACCCGATCGAGGGCCTGCTGAGCAGCTTCGCCGTGACCGGCGGCCGGCAGGTGGGGTCGGACACGTTCCTCAGCATCACCACAGGCGTGTGCACGGGCAGCACGGTGGCGACGACGAACAACTCGCCGTTCTGGTTCGGGACGGCGGCGGAATACCGCCCCAAGCGCAGTCTCGGCGCGGCGATATCGATCGACCCCGGGCCGGCCCCCTGCAGCCGCGTGACGTCGCTCGGGGACGCGTACCAGATCGGGTTCGACCTGCTCTACGACTGGCGGTTCGGGCGGCGCCGCTGAGCGCGCGGCGCAACGCGGGCCACCCCCCGCCGCCTACTTCTTGGCGACCGTCTCCTCCTTCAGGACCTTCTTGGCGATGAGGAAGACGACCGCCGCGACGATGATGAAGTCCACCGCCGCACCCAGCAGTGGCCCGATGGCCAGCTTGACCGAGCCCACGTTGAGCGTCAGCGCACGCCAGTCGCCGCTGGGCGTCATCGCGCCGATGACCGGCATCAGGATCCCGTCCACGAACGACTTCAGCAGGTCGTTGAACTTGCCGCCGATGATGACGGCGATGGCCAGTCCGATCACGCCGTACTGCTTGAGGAACGCGATGAACTCCTTCAGCATGTGCCCCCCGGGTGGTGGTGTAGTGCACGGCCCGCCCGCCGAACATACTTATGGGGCCGTCCCCGCGGTCGCCCAGTCCCCCTGACCGGAGAACCCCGTGCGCGCCCTCGCCACAGAAACGATCGGCACCTTCTTCCTCGTCCTCAGCTTCGGCCTGACGATCAACCAGGACGCGAACCTCGCGGCCCTCGGCATCGGGATGATGCTGATGGTGATGGTGTACGCGGGGGCGCCGGCATCGGGGGCGCACTACAACCCGGCAGTCTCACTGGGCCTGGTGATCTCCGGGCACCTCCCGCCTCGGCGCCTCCTGCCGTACTGGGCGGCGCAGTTCCTGGGGGCGATGCTGGCGAGCATCCTCGTGTGGAAGATGACGGGCCAGCCCGCCAGCGTCATGCCCGACGACGCGTCAACCTGGCAAAAGGTGCTGGTGGGCGAGCTCGTCGCCACGTTCGCGCTGGCTTATGTGGTAATGCAGGTGGCGTTCGGCCGCGGCCGGGCGGGCAACGCCTACTATGGCCTGGCGATCGGCGCGACGGTGGCAGCGTTGGCCATCAGCGTGGGGTCCATCACGGGCGGCGCGTTCAATCCCGCCCTCGGGTTCGGGTCGGGCGTCGTGGAGTGGGCGCTCGGCCAGGGGTTCCACCCCGAGTCGTGGCTGTACCTGTTCGGCCCGTGCGGGGGTGCATCGCTGGCCGCCGTCGCGTTCCGGTACCTGGATTCGGGAGCCGAGTAGCTCAGGAACCGAGGCCGAACACCTCGACGAAGGTCAGCCGGTTTCCGTCCGGGTCGCGAACGGAGAATTCGGTTGTTCCCCAAGGCTGGGCGGCGATGTCGCCGTCCTCGTCGACGACGCCGCGCTCCCGGAACTCGCTGTACAGCCGGCGGATGTCGGTGACTTCCACCCGGCACCCCGACCGGTCAGCGGCGTCGGCGCCGGTGGCGCGGAAGAAGTGGATCTCGATGGCGTCGCGGCGCACGCCGCCGTACGTGCCGGCGTTGAAGCCGAGCCGGAAGCCGAGCGTGTCCACATAGAAGTCGATCGCGCGCCGGAGGTCGGCGACCGGGAGCATCGGGATGCCGCGGGTGAAGTACGGAGCGCCCATGGACGAACGATCCGTCTTTCGCGTTTGCGGGGCAAGTCGCATCTTGAAGCGTTCGGCTCTCCCACATCCATCCCGGACGCCCGCATGCCAAGCCGCGCCCACGCCCGCCTCGCCGCCGCCCTTGTCCTCCTCGCCTCCCTCGGCGCCGCCGGCGGGGCCCAGCCCGGCCCGTGGCGGGCCCTCGTGGAGGGCAGCTCCCTCGCGGCGTGGCGCGGGTACAAGTTCGACAGCGTGCCGGCCGGATGGTCGGCGGAGGGCGGCGTGCTCTCCAAGGCCCGGCCCGTCGGCGACATCATGACGCGCG
>JAYEKC010000390.1:0-2353 GCA_034716715.1 Gemmatimonadota bacterium
TTCAGCGCGAACTCGCAGTCCATCAGGTTCCAGTAGCCCTGGCTTGCCAGCCACCCCGTGTTGAGCGGCTGCCCCTCCTCGTCCGCTTCGGCCATGAAGATGACGTCGCGGGCGAGCGGTACCTTGTTCTCGGCCAGCATCATCGCCGCGCGGGCGAACACGGCCATGCCGCCCTTGAAGTCGATCGCGCCACGGCCGTACACGCTGCCGTCCTTGATCACGCCGGCAAAGGGATCCACGGTCCACTTCTCGCGCTCCACGCCCACGACGTCGGCGTGCGCGGCCAGCAGGACCGGCTTCTTCGACCCGTCCCCCCGGAGGCGTGCAACGAAGTGCACCTTGCCCGAGTCCGGCGTCGGGACGATGGTCACCTCGAATCCCAGCGCCCGAAACTTCGGCGCGAGCACGTCGGCCACGCCCTGTGTCGCACCGGGCGGGTTGCTCGAGTTGGCGCGGATGACCTCCTGCAGCAGGGCGGCAGTGGGGTCGACGGATTGCTGCGCGCGCGCCGGACCGGCGAGCGCGATGGCGGCCACGGCGGCGGCGAAGACTTGGCGCATCCCTGGGATCTCCATTGGCGGGAACTCAATTATGGCTCCGTGCGCGACCGCGTGGCGCTTGCCGCGGGCGCACGGGCCCGCCATTCTCATCCGGACCTCCCACCAGAGTTTGCCATGTCCGATCTCGACCAGGCCGTCGGCGACTTCCACGCCGGACGCATCACCCGCCGCCAGCTGCTGCTCGCGCTGGGCGCCACCGCGATGGCCATCCCGTCCTTGACGCTCGCGCAGTCCGCCGGTCAGGGCGCCGCACAGGGCCGCGGCGATTCCACGGGCCGCGGCGGCCGTGGGGGACGTGGGCGTGGCGCCGCGCGCGACACCACTCCGCTCGTGATGCCGTTCGCGCCCACGGGCTGGCGCACCGTGTGGCTCGACCGCCTCGAGTACCAGTGCACCGACTACCGGAAGGCGGCGGCGTTCTACGCGGCGCTGATGGGCTGGAAGGTTCGGAGCGACGACGGCACGCAGTGCCTCCTCGACATCGGCGCAAACTCCGGCGGCATTCTCATTCGCGGCGGGCGCGAGGCGCCCCCGCCCGCGGCCATCACCGACGCGGGGCTCGGCGTGAGCCGCCCGCCGATCACGGCCGTGTACGACGGTTTTGCCTGGGGCATCGAGCCGTGGGACGAGCAGGTCGTCGAACGCGAGCTGAAGAATCGCGGACTCAACCCGGTGGCCGACCACCACGGCGACTACCGCAGCTACCGCTTCAAGGATCCCGACGGCTTCAACGTCGCCGTCACGAACGGCACGAAGGCGAGTCGCCGGAAAGCGCCGGCGAGCGGCAAGCTGCCCGCCCCGGCGCCCTTCGCCCCGACCAACTGGAACACGCTGTACCTCGACCACATCTCCTTCGAGGTGCCCGACTACCGCCGGAGCACGGCGTTCTACCAGGCGTTGCTCGGGTGGACGATGGACCCCGCCTCGGGCGGTGGCGGCGCCGGCCAGTTCACCGTGCTGCTCGGCGACGCCGGCGGCGCGATCATCCGCGGCAACGCGGCGTACCGCGCCGCACAGCGCGGCGACTCGTCAGGGCTCCTTGCGCCGCCTCAACCGGGGCGTGCGCGTGCCGCCATCGGCCACATCAGCTGGGGCATCGAGAACTGGGACAATGAGCGCGTGCGTGCCGAGCTCAAGGAACGAGGCGTAGTGTACGTGAACGCTCAGGGCGAGAAGGAGCCGCGGCCGGACATGACCGGACAGCTCAAGAGCTACCACGTGCCCGATGCGATGGGGTGGGACCTGCAGATCGGGAACCGCATCGGCCCCACGACGTACGGGTGAGCCGGGCGCGCCCCCCTTCAACCTGAACATCACCCCCCGATTCCGCGGGAGCGTGTCGTGTACATCGCTACGATCGACGAGAACGAAGCCGAGGGCGCGCTGCAGGACGTGTACCAGGCGTTTCGCCCAAAGCCGGGGTTCATCCCGGATCATACGAGTGTCTTCAGCCTGCGGCCGGACGTTCTCGTCGCGTGGCGCGCCTTCCAGGCCAGCATCCGCAAGAACATGCGCCTGCGGCGCTACGAACTCGTCACGATGGCCGCGGCGCAGGCACTCGGCTGCCGGTACTGCCTCCTGGCGCACGGCGCGATTCTGCTCGAGAACGGCTTCAGCATCGACCAGCTCCGCGCGATCCTGACGGACTATCGCACCGCGGGCCTCGAGCCGGTGGAGGTGGCGGCGATGGACTTCGCAGCCAGGGTGGCGCGCAATGCCAACGAGATACGGGCCGCCGACGTGGAGGGCATGCGGGCGCCTGGCCACGACGACGCCCAGATTCTCGACACCAC
>JAYEKC010000391.1:0-12044 GCA_034716715.1 Gemmatimonadota bacterium
CTCGTCGCGGAAGTGCGCGACGAGGGTGGCGGCTTCGACCTGGCCGCGTGCACCGAGGACGCGACGCTCCCGGAGAACATGGTCCGCGAGGATGGCCGTGGCCTCTACCTCATGCAGAAGCTGATGGACCGGGTGGAGCGCTACTCGGACGGCGGCAACGTGGTGCGGCTGGTACTCATCCGCGGATGACGCCATGGACGACCTCGATCGTGCCCGGAACGAGATCCGCCTGACGGCCCAGGCGCTCGCCGAGAGTTGGGAGGAAATCAACCTCCTGTACTCGATCGGCGAGATCCTCGGCCGCACCGTGAAGCTCGAGGACGCGGCCGGCACGATCCTCAGCGAGGTGTGCGAGACCGTGGGCGCCGACCTCGGCGCCATCTACCAGTTCGACGCCGTGAGCGGGCTGCTCACGCCGATCGCCGCCCGCGGCGTGGCGCCGCAGGACGCCGACCCCATCGCCATCGACGACGAGCTGGCGGTCGCCGCCCACGTGTTTCGGGAATCCGCGCCGCGCCTGTACGCGGTGGGCGAGCAGGTGTCGCCGCACGAGGTGCCTGTGCGCCGCGGCGTCGCCCTCGGCGTGCCCATCACGTGGACCACGCCGCGGGGCCCGCTCGGCCTCGGCGTCGTCACCTTGTCGGCGCCGCGCGGGCCGAAGGGCTTCACCGCCGGCGACCTGAAGCTGGTCGCTGCCATCGCGTCCCAGATCGGCGCCGCAATCCAGATCACGCGGCTCGTGCGCGCGTCGGTGGAGCAGGAGCGACTCGAGCGGGAGATGCAGCTCGCGCACGACCTCCAGATGCGGCTGCTCCCGCCGCCCGCCGCCGTGGCCCCCGACGCGCAGTGCGCCGCCCGGGTGGAGCCCGCGCGCAGCGTGGGCGGCGACTTCTACCACCTGTTCCGGCTCGGCGGCGGGCGCGTGGGCGTGCTCGTCGGGGACGTCTCGAGCCACGGCTACCAGGCGGCGCTCATCATGGCCCTCACGATGAGCGCGATGGCGATCCACGCGCAGCGCGGCGAGGGGCCGGCGGCCACCGTCCGTGCGCTGCTCGAGACGATCGCCGACGAGCTCCGCGAGACGGAGATGTTCCTCGCCCTGTGCTACGCCGTCATCGACCCGGCGGCGGGCGAGGTGCGCTGGGTGAACGCTGGCCAGCCGCATGCGTTCGTGGTTTCCACCGACGGCGCGGCCGCCCGGCTTGGCGCCACGGGTCCGCCCCTGGGGCTCGCGTCGGCGGCGCCGTCCGAGACCGCGCGGCCATGGCACGCCGGGAGCGACACGCTCGTCCTCTTCACCGACGGAGTGCCCGACGCGCGCAACCTCGACGGCGAGACCCTCGGTGAGCCCCGCGTCCTCGAGGTGATCGCCGCCCGCCGGCGCGATTCGCCGTCGCGCGTCGTGGATGGCGTCTTCGCGCTCCTCGAGGGACACATGGGTGGCGTGGCGCCCGACGATGACCAGGCCATCGTCGTGCTGCGCACCTGAACGTGGACCGGCGGCCGCGCCGCGAATCGCCGGGGGCCCACCGTGCCCGGAAACGCTTCGGCCAGCATTTCCTCACCGACCCGCGCATCCTCGCGCGGATCGCCAACGCGCTTGCCGCCCGCGACGGGGACACGGTGCTCGAGGTGGGGCCCGGCCGGGGCGCCCTGACCGAGGAATTGCTGGCGCGCGTGGGGCCGGCCGGGCATGTCGTGGCCGTGGAGGTGGACCGCGACCTGTCGGCCGCCCTGCGGCTGCGCTACGCCATGCGGCCCGAGCTCACGCTCGTGGAGGGCGACTTCCTCCAGGCCGACCTCACGGCGCACGTCCGGGCGCCGTTCCTGCTCGCGGGGAACATCCCGTACAACATCACCACCCCCATCCTCTTCAAGGCCCTCGACCCGCCCCGCGCCGCGCGGATGGTGATGCTCGTGCAGCGCGAGGTGGCGGAGCGCATCGCCGCGCGTGCCGGCACGCGCGCGTACGGCGCCCTCTCGGCCAACGTGCAGGCGGTGGCGACGGTGGAAGTGCTGTTCCGCGTGGCCGCGGGCGCATTTTCGCCGCCGCCGAAGGTGGAGAGCGCCGTCATCCGCATCACGCCTCGGCCCGACCCGGTGGTCACGCCCGCCGAGGAACCGGCGTTCCGCGACTTCGTGCAGGCGTTGTTCTCGTTCCGGCGCAAGCAACTCGTCCGGGCGCTGCGCGAGGCGCTCGACCTGGCGCCCGCCGCGTCGGCCGACCTCGTGGCGCGAGCCGGCCTGGACCCCACCGCCCGGCCGGAAGTGCTGTCACCCGCGGACTTCGCTACGCTCCTGCGCGCACGCAGCGCGTGAGCAGCGAGCGCCCCGTTCCTATTTCGACGCCGCCAGGGCGTACGAGAGGATCTCGAGTTCCAGCGCCATGTCCACGGAGCGCAGCATCACGCCGGGCGGCGCGTGCAGCGCGGCCGGGGCGAAGTTGAGGATGCCGCGAATGCCCGCGCGCGCGACACGGTCCACGATGGACTGCGCCGCCTCGGGCGGCACCGCGATGAGCACGATGTCGGCCTGGAGCGCGGCGAGGTCGGCGTCGAGCGTGCGCTGGTCGCGCACGACCACGCCGTCGAGGGACTTCCCGATGCGCGCCGGATCCACGTCGTAGACCGCCGCCACGCGGAACCCGCGTTCGCGGAATCCTTCGTATTGAGCGAGGGCCGCGCCGATCTTGCCGGCGCCGACGATGACCACGCGCCACTCGCGTTCAAGCCCCAGAATTTCCCGGATCCGCCGGGTCAGGGCAGGCACGGAATACCCGAGGCCGCGCGTGCCGAACGACCCGAAGAACGACAGGTCCTTCCGGACCTGTGCCGAGGTCGTGCCGCCCAGCGCGGCGAGGTCGCCACTGGAGATGGTCTCCAGTCCCCGCTGCATCTGGCTCTCGAGGAAGCGCAGGTACAGCGACAGGCGCCGAACGGTGGATTCCGCGATGTGCTTCACGCCGGGCGGGCCTTGTGAATCATTTCACAAGATTAGTGCGGGGCGCCGACGCGCGAAAGCGGACGCACCGCCATCCGGGTTGAGCTCGGGAGTTGCGAGCATGGATCGGTCGTGCGGAGTGTGCGCCGGCTGGTGTGGCACCGGTACAGATTTCCAGGAATGAGGGAACCGGCACGCGCGCTGCCAGCCGAGTCGCTTGCGGGCACGCCGCTCGACGGCGCCGAATTCGTGGTGGTTGACCTGGAAACCACCGGCACCGGCGCGTGGCGGGGCGAGCGCGTGACCGAGGTGGCGGCGGTGCGCGTGCACCGGGGCAGGGTCACCCCGCTGTTTCAGTCGCTGGTGAATCCCGGCCGCCCGATCCCGTTCTTCATCACCCGGCTCACCGGCATCAGCGACGAGATGGTGCGCGGCGCACCGTCGTTCGGGGAAATCGCGGGGGAGCTGGCGTTCCACCTCGCCGACCGGGTGTTCGTGGCGCACAACGCGCTCTTCGACTGGTCGTTCCTGGAGGCGGAGTACTCCCGCATCGCGTCCGGCGACATCCGGCGCCTGGTGCCCGCGCAGGTGTGCACCGTGCGCCTCGCGCGCCGGCTCCTGCGGCACCTCCCCCGCCGGAACCTCGACGCGGTGTGCGCGCACTACGGGGTGGACATCGTGCACCGGCACCGGGCGATGGGCGACGCGGAGGCGACGGCGCACGTGCTGGTCGGGCTGCTGCGCGACGCCGATCGGGCGGGGATCTGGTCGCTCGAGGCGCTGCTCAAGGCGGGCCGGCGGCGGCCGCGGCGACGGCGCACGGCCCTGCCAACGTGGAGCGACGGTTCGCCTGGGGCGTAGCGCGCCGTAGCTTACCTGCATGGCATCGCCAACTCCCCTGGTCCAGTCGAGGAAAGTCGGCCGCTTTCGCGTGCACGCGGTGCAGGCCGGCGGACAGAGGCTCGACGGCGGCGCGATGTTCGGCGTCGTGCCGAAGCCGCTGTGGCAGCGACGCATCCCGGCCGATGAGCGGAACCGCATCCAGCTGGGCATGCGGTGCCTCCTCGTGGAGCACGACGACGGCCTCGTGCTCATCGACACCGGGGCGGGGAACAAGGAGGACGCCAAGTTCAAGGACATCTACGGCGTGGAGAACGAGGCGGCGGCGGCAGAGCCGGACGGCGCGGTGCGCACGGGGCTGGAGTCGGGCATTCGCGCGGCGGGGTTTGCCCTCGACGACGTGAAGCTGGTGATCAACACGCACCTGCACTTCGACCATGCCGGGGGCAACACGTACGTGGACGCGTCGGGCACGGTGCGCCCGAGCCTGCCGAACGCGCGATACGTGGTGCAGCGAGGCGAGCACCACTATGCGACGCACACCAACGAACGCACGGCGGCGAGCTACTTCGTGCGCAACTGGGATCCAGTGATCGCCGCGGGGCGGTTCGACTTCATTGAAGGGGACCGCGAGATCGTCCCGGGAATCCGGTCACGGCTCACGCCGGGGCATGTGCCGTTCCACCAGAGCATCCTGATCGACGGGGGCGGCGGGGAGATCGCGTGCTTCCTCGGCGACGTATGTCCCACGGCGGCGCACCTGCCGCTGCCGTGGATCATGGGCTATGACGTGGAGCCGCTGGTGACGCTCGAGTCCAAGCGGTCCCTCCTTGCGAAGGCGACCGCCGAGCGGTGGCTGCTCGTCTTCGAGCACGACGCTGCCACGGCATGGGGGTACCCGCAGCACGACGGAAAGGCATACGGGCTCGAGCCCGCCTAGGAGTTGTGGACGGCTGCGGGCCCGCGGGACGCCACGGGTTCTGCCGCCCCGATTGGAGCCCCGATCGTGCGCTCGGCTTGCTCCAGGCCCGGGCCCTGGATAGCTTTGTTGGACAATCGTCAAGAAGTGGTCCGGCCTCGCCGCCGGACCCACCCTCTGGCCTCACGCGTGGTTGGCGTGCCGTGCTGCAGGCGTCCGCCGCCAGTTCCGATCCCGCCGCGCGCCGGCCGGGACGGTCCCATCGTCGCGGGCCCTGAGGGTCCGCGATTTCTTTATTCCCGTACGGAGGAGCAGCCAGATTCAGGATACCGCCAAACGGCCGCCGCGCGTGAACCGGCAGATTCGCATCAGCCCGGTCCGCGTCATCGGCGCCGACGGGTCGCAGATGGGCATCATGGAAGTGGATGCAGCCCTCGCGGCCGCGCAGGACCAGGGATACGACCTCGTCGAGGTCGCCCCGATGGCGAGGCCCCCGGTGGTCCGGATCATGGACTACGGGAAGTACAAGTTCGAAATGGCCAAGCAGGCCCGCCAGGCCAAGAAGAAGCAGCACGTGATCCAGATCAAGGAGGTGAAGTACCGCCCCGGGATCGAGGACCACGACTTCGAGACGAAGACGCGCCACGCGCGCCGATTCCTCTCGGAGGGCAACAAGGTGAAGGTGACGCTCATGTTCCGCGGGCGGCAGATCGCGCATCCGGAACTGGGCAAGGCCGTGGTGGACCGGGTCGCGGCTTCGCTGCAGGACGTGGCGAAGATCGAGACCGACGCCCGGCTGGAAGGGAAGGCCCTGACGATGATCCTGACACCGAAGTAGACGGCAGACCGCAGACGGCGGGTGGAACCTCCGCCGCGGTGATGCACCTGTGGCCGTCGATTTCTCCACTCTCTGTTTACTGTCTACTGTCTACTGTCTACTCCCATGCCAAAGATGAAGACCCACAAGGGCGCCAAGAAGCGCTTCTCCGTCACGGGGAAGGGCAAGGTGCGGCGCCTGAAGGCGTTCAAGAGCCACATCCTGACCAAGAAGGATTCCAAGCGGAAGCGCCGCCTGCGCCGCGCGGCCTATGTCACGACCGTCGGTGAGGCGAAGCACCTGAAGCGCCTCCTGCAGGCATAACGGAGAACACCAATGCCACGCGTCAAGTCCAACGTCGCCAAGCACAAGCGCAAGAAGCAGATCATGAAGGCCGCTCGCGGCGCCTTTGGCGGCCGCAGCAAGCTCTGGGGGCCCGCCAAGGAGACCGTGGAGCGCGGGTGGGTGTACGCCTACCGCGACCGCAAGAACAAGAAGCGCGAGTTCCGCCGGCTCTGGATCGTCCGCATCAACGCCGCGGCGCACCAGAACGACCTCACGTACAACGCGTTCATCAACGGGCTGAAGAAGGCCGGCGTCGAGGTGGACCGGAAGATGCTCGCCGACATCGCGGTGCGTGACCCGATTGCGTTCTCGGCGCTCGCCGACCAGGCGAAGAAGGCGATCGCCGCCGCGTAGCCGAACGACACCAGCGAGGTCGGAGTGGGCGGCTGGCGGCTGGCGGTGGGCGGAATCGGCATCGAAGACCGCCCACCGCGTCCCGCCCACGGTCCGCCGCGTACCGCCAACTCGCCCTTGTAGTTTCCTGACATGGCCGACGCCCTCACGACTCTGCAGCAGTTCATGGCGCTCCTGGCCTCGTTCGAGGCCGAGGCAGCGCCGGCCATCGCGGCGGCGGCCGCGCCGGACGAGCTCGAGGGCGTGCGCGCGAAGTACCTGGGCCGTGCGCACGGATGGCTGAAGGACCTGTCGGCGCAGCTCGGCCGGCTCGACAAGGCCGACCGCGCCGCCGCCGGGCGCGCGTTCAACGACGTGCGCCTCCGCGTGGAGGCCGAGTTCGCCGCACGGCAGGCGGCGCTCGCCCCGGTGGCGGGGGACGGGGCCCCGGCCGACCTGACGATGCCCGCGCGGCGTGCGTGGGCAGGCGCGGTGCACCCCGTGTCGCAGGTGCTCGACGAGATGATCGAGATCTTCCGCGAACTCGGCTTCACGATCGCCCTGGGGCCCGAGGCCGAGAGTCCCTGGTACAACTTCGGCGCGCTCAACTTCCCGGCCGACCACCCGGCCATGGACCTGCACGACACGCTCTACATCAGCGACGACGTGCTGCTCCGCACGCACACGTCGCCCGTGCAGGTGCGCACGCTGCAGGCGTACCCGCCGCCGATCCGCGTGCTCATCCCGGGCAACGTGCACCGGCGTGACCCGTTCGACCCCTCGCACGCGCCGACCTTCGCTCAGGTCGAGGGACTCGTGGTGGACGAAGGCATCACGTTTGCCGACCTGAAGGCGACGCTGAACCACTTCGCGCGCCGGTTCTTCGGCGCGGCGAAGACGCGCTTCCGTCCGTCGTACTTCCCGTTCACGGAGCCGAGCGCCGAGATGGACGTGGTGTGCGGCGTGTGCCACGGGTCGGGTTGCAGCGTCTGCAAGCAGTCGGGCTGGATCGAGATCCTCGGCAGTGGCCTCGTGCATCCGGCCGTCCTGGAGTCGGCCGGCGTGGACAGCGTGAAGTACACGGGCTGGGCGTTCGGGATGGGGCCCGGCCGCACCGCGCTCGCCCGGCACGGCATCCCCGACATCCGCATCCTCTACGATTCGGACGTGCGCTTCCTCGCCCAGTTCGCGCGATGAACGTTTCGCACGAGTGGCTCAAGGCGTTCGTGCCGCACGACCTCGCGCCCGAGGCCGTGCGCGACCTCCTCACGGCCCACGTCGCGACGGTCGAGGGATTCGAGCGGACGCGCGCCGAGCTGGCGCCGTTCGTGGTGGGCCGGGTGGTGGCAAGCGAGAAGATCCCGGATACGCGGCTTTCCTTCAACACGGTGGACGACGGGACGGGCGAGCTGCTCGAAGTGGTGTGCGGCGCGCCGAACGTGGTCGTGGGCGCGAAGTACCCCTTCGCGCGCACCGGCACGACGATGCCGGCGGGGCTGGTGATCGAGAAGCGGAAGATCCGCGGGTTCACGTCGAACGGGATGCTGTGCTCGCCCCGGGAGCTGGGCCTCGGCGACGACCACGACGGCATCATGACGCTCGACACCAACGCCGCGCCGGGGACGCCGCTGCTCGACGTGCTGCCCCTCGGCGACGTGCGGCTCGCCGTGGACGTGCTGCCCAACCGCCCGGACCTCCTCTCGCACCACGGTTTCGCGCGCGAGCTGTCGGGCCTCACCGGCGTGCCAATGCGGATCCCGGCGGAGCTTGGCGCGCCGCGCGGCGTGAAGCGCGTGGTGCGCGGCCAGCAGGCCGCCACGGCCGGCGGCGTGAGCGTGCGCGTGGAGGACCCGGCCGACTGCCCGCGGTACTGCGCCGTGATCGTGCGCGGCGTGACGGTGGGGCCGAGCCCGGACTGGCTGCGGCGGCGCATCGAGTCGGTGGGCGCGCGGTCCATCAGCAACGTGGTGGACGCGACCAACTACGTGCTGCACGGCTTCGGGCAGCCGGTGCACGCGTTCGACCTCGCCCGGCTTGGTGGCGGCAAGGTCGTCGTTCGCCGGGCGCGTGCCGGCGAGCGGCTCACCACGCTGGACGGCACGGCGCGCGCGCTCACGCCCGGCGTGCTCACCATCGCCGACGCCGGCGACGCGACGGCGCTCGCGGGCATCATGGGCGGGCAGGCGAGCGAGGTGACCGGCGCGACCACCGACGTGCTGCTCGAGGTCGCGACGTTCGCGCCGCGCGTCGTCCGCGCGGGGAAGCGCCTGCTCGGGATGTCCACCGACGCGAGCTACCGCTTCGAGCGCGGCATCGACGACGCGGCGGTGCCCCGGGTGGCGGCGATCGCCGCGGCGCTGCTGGCGGCGGTGTCGGGTGGCACGGTGGAGGTGATGCTCGACGTCGGGCCGCAGGCGAAGCGCCGCAAGGCGGTCCCGCTCGACCCGGCGCGCGTGGGGCGCCTGCTCGGCGACAAGGTGTCTGCGGCCGACACGACGCGCCTCCTGAAGTCGGTGGGGTTCGGCGTCGCGAAGTCCGGGAAGGTGCTGCGCGTCGCGCCGCCGTCGTGGCGGCACGACGTGTCGCGCGACGTGGACCTCGTCGAGGAAGTGGCGCGGCTGCGCGGCTACGACCGCCTGCCGGACACCGTCGTTGGCGCGCGGCCCGGCACGGTGCCGGATCACCCGCTGTACACCGCCGGGCGGCGCGTGCGCGATGCGCTGGCGGGCGCCGGCCTGCTCGAGGCGCGGCCGCTGCCGTACGTCGCCGTGCCGATCGGCGGCGACGCCGGGGCGGTGCGCGTGCGGAACCCGATCGGCGAGGACGAGCCCTTCCTGCGGGCGAACGTGCTCACCACGCTTGCACGCCGTGCGGAGTACAACCTGTCGCGGATGCAGGGCGACGTGCGTTTGTTCGAGGTCGGCACGACGTTCGCGCCCGGGCCCGACGGCGGCGTGCGCGAGGAGATCCGTGCCGGCGCGCTGGTGATGGGCGGACGGCGTCCGCGGCACTTCACCGAGGCCGACCCGCCGGCGTTCGACGCCTGGGACGCGAAGGGCCTGGCCGACCTCGTGGCGCGCGCGGCCTGGCCGGGCGCGCGCGTGGACCTCGTGCCCGGCACGGGCGACGCGCTCTGGTCGGTGACGGTGGAGGGAACCGCGCGCGGCGTGGTGCGGCGCGTTGCGCTCGACGCGCCGGTCTGGGCGGCGCCGGCGTTCGGCGTGGAGGTGACGCTCGGGAAGATGCCCGCGGCGCCGGTGGCGGCGCGCGGCACGCACGACTACGCGGCGGCGGCTGCCCCTCCCGGGGTGAAGCCCGTGCGGTTCGCCGCGCTGCCGACGACGCCGGCGGCCGAGTTCGACCTCGCCCTGCTGGTGCCGGAGGGCGTGGCGGCCGCGGACGTCGAGCGGCTCGTGCGGCGCGTGGCCGGGGACACCCTCGAGGCGCTCGTGCTCTTCGACGAGTACCGCGGCGACAAGGTTCCTGCGGGCACGCGGTCGCTGGCGTGGCGGTTGACGTTCCGCCATCCCGAGCGCACGCTACGTGACAAGGAGATCGAGGGGCGTCGCGCCCAGGTGGTCAGGGCGCTTGAACAGGAGATGGGAATTCGTGTCCGAACGGGCTGACGCCGCGGCGTTCCGCGAACTGGAGGCGCTCGTCCGCAACCTCGGCGAGGAGGTGGCGGCGTTCCGCAAGCGCGCGCAGGCGGCCGAGGCGCGGCTCAAGGCGATCGCCACGCGGGGCGGGGGCGGCGATGCCGCGGCCGAGGAGCGGGTGGCGCGGCTCGAGGAGGAGAACGCCGGGCTGCGGGCCCGCCTCGACGACGCGGCGGGCCGGACGGACCAGGTGCTCGAGCGCGTGCGCTTCCTGCGCCAGCAGCACGAGGAGCGGGTGCGGTGAGCGGGCCCAAGCATTCCACCAAGGTGACGATCTGCGGCGAGGACTACACGATCCGCAGCGACGCCTCCCAAGAGCGCACGCGCGCGCTCGCGGCGCACGTGGACCAGGCGATCCGCGCCGTGATCGGCAACGCGTCGGTCGTCGAGTCGCACAAGGCGGCGATCCTCGCGGCCTTCTCGATCGCGGACGAGCTCTTTCGCGAGCGCGAGGAGCGCGAGGAAATCGCCGAGTCCATGCGGGCGCTCTCGAGCGAGCTCCGCCGCTGGCTGCCGCCGGGGAAGCGGGGGTCGGCGGCCTAGGCCTCGAGCACGGTCCGCACGGCGAGCATCAGCTCGGTCGGCGTGAACGGCTTGAGGAGGATCGAGACGGTATCCTGCGTCGCGTGCTCGTCGGTCGTGGCCTCGGGCGCGCCCGTGACCAGGATGACGCGGACGTCGGCGCGCCGCGCGATGAGGCCGGCGAGCGTCTCACGCCCGCTGGTGCCGGGCAGGTTCCAGTCGAGCAGCACCAGGGCGACGTCCGGCGCGTTCATGTCGAACAGGCGGAGCCCGTCCTGGCCATTGGCCGCGAGCAGCGTTTCGTAGCCGAACTGCTTCAGCAGCCGGTCGATGACCTTCCGGATGCCGGGCTCGTCATCCACCACGAGGATGAGCCGCCGGTCCTGGGGGCGCGCCGTCATCGCGGCCGCCCGGCGGAGCGCAGGCGCGCGGTCACGACGCGATGCCCCGGCCGAAGGAGTTCAGGTTCCACTGCGCGGCCCAGGCCGCGAACCCCTCCTCGGTCATCGGCCGCCCGGTGAAGAAGCCCTGCATTTCCTCGCAGCCCAGCGACTGCAGCAGGTCCCATTCGGGCCGGTGCTGCACGCCCTCGGCGACCGACGTCATCTGGAGGTTGCGCGCGAGGGCGACGCTTGCCTCCACCACGGAGCGCTTGGTGGACGACTCGGCGGACCCGTTGACGAACTGGTGATCGATCTTGAGCTGGTTGAACGGCAGGCGGCGGAGCTGCGCGAGGCCGGAGTGGCCCGTGCCGAAGTCGTCGATCGCGAGGTTGAACCCCTTGAGCCGGAGGCGCGCGGCCACGTCGAGCATCCGTACGGCGTCGCTCGCGACGGAGCGTTCCGTGATTTCGAGCGTGACCTTGTCGGCAGGGACGCCGGCCGCGGTCACGACGCCCGCCAGCCGGTCGGGCAGGGAGATGTCGTCGAACGCGCCGGGGTGGACGTTGATCGCCACGTCGAGGTCGAGGCCGCCCTCCCGCGCGCGCTTGGCGAACGCAAGGGCTTCGGCAACGACGTGGTCGAACAGCCAGCGGGCGAGGGCATCGGATTCCTCGCACAACGGCACGAACACCTCGGGCATGGCCGCCCCGAGTTCTGGGTGCTTCCAGCGCGCGAGCGCCTCGACGCCCACCACCCGGCCGGTTTGCATCGAGATCTTCGGCTGGTACAGGAGGTACAGCGTCCCGGCCTGCAACGCCGAGCGGAGCGCGTCGCGGTCGATGGCGGCCGAGCCTGTCGCCGCGGCGCCGGCCTTCGCGTCGGCGTTCAGGAGGGGCTCGAGCTTCTCCGCCGTGAGCGGCTTGGCGAGGGCACCGAGCACGCGAAGTCCCTGCTCCTGGGCGAGGAGGGCGGACGTCTCGAGGACGCGCTCCGGCTCCATGCTGAGCAGCACCACCGCCGTGTCCAGTCGCATGGCCGAAAAGGCCCGGATGAGTTCGATGCCGTCGGTGTTGGGCATCTTGAGGTCGCACAGGATCAGGTCGAACGTGGCGCCCGGCGCCGTGACCATGGCGAGGGCCGCGTGACCGTCCTCGGCTTCCGCAATGTTGGTGAACCCCATTCCCGTCAATACCCGACGCGCCCAGCGGCGCACGTGTTCCTGGTCGTCGATGACGAGGACGCGCTTGTCGGCGTACAGCTCCGGTGTCGCGGGTGGAACCATTGCGATG
>JAYEKC010000392.1:0-2329 GCA_034716715.1 Gemmatimonadota bacterium
TGAACACGACACCGGTACACGCACTCACGGATATCGACGGCGGGATCGTCGTGGATCCCGCGCCCCGCCTGGCGGGCCCGCCCGTCTTCGTCGGCCCGGGCAACGCCGCCTTCGACCTCGTGCCGGTCAGGAGCACCGGGCGGGAGACGCTGCGGTTCGACTTCCCGGGCGTCAGCGTCGGTTCGGCGCACTACGAGGAGGGGCCGACCGGTGCGACGGTCATCCACGTCCCGGCGGGTGCCCGTACCGCGGTCGACGCGCGCGGCGGAGCCGTGGGTCTGTCCGGCGGGTACGACTTCAACCACGCCATCTGCCTGGCCGGCGGGGCGGCCTACGGGCTCGAGGCGGGTGCGGGCGTGAGCGATGCGCTCCTGGAGCGGCACGAGTATCAGACCGGCTTCGCGGAGGCCCAGCTCGTCTCGTCGGCGGTCATCTACGATTTCTCGGCGCGCCCCACCGCGGTCTATCCGGATAAGGCGCTCGGTCGCGCGGCGCTCGAGTTCGCCGTTCCGGGGGAGTTCCCGCAAGGACGGGCGGGCGCCGGCATGAGCGCCTCAGCGGGCAAGGTGGACTGGGACCGCACGGAGATCACCGGCCAGGGGGCGGCGTTCCGCCGTCTCGGCGACGTGCGGATCCTCGCCGTCGTCGTCCCGAATCCGGTCGGCGTGATCATGGACCGCGCGGGCGGGATCGTGCGCGGCAACTACGACGCGGCCACGGGCACCCGCCGCCACCCGGTGCTCGACTACCAGGAGGCGTTCGCCGAGCAGCTGCCGCCCGTCACCCAGGCGGGCAACACCACGATCAGCGCGATCGTCACGAACGTGCGGATGAGCCCCGTCGAGCTGAACCAGTTCGCCAAGCAGGTGCACAGCTCGATGCACCGCGGCATCCAGCCGTTCCACACCGACATGGACGGCGACACGCTCTTCGCCGTCACCACCGACGAGATCGATCTGCCGACGACCCCGGGGTCCTCGCGCGGGCGGCTGTCGGTGAACGCGACCGCGCTCGGCGCCATCGCCTCCGAAGTGATGTGGGACGCGCTGCTCGAGGCCGCGAAATAGGGGCATCGGCCCCGCAACAGGAGAGGAACGCTGTGGAGATCATCACCGCGACGGTGACGGGCACGGATCCGGGAAGCCGGGGCGCCGAGATCGGGAGCCGCTTCGGGGAGGGGATCCGCGACGCGGTCGACGGCTATCTCGAGTTCTTCGGGATCCGCGGCCTGCCGGAGGATCGGGTGCGCGGGATCGCGGAGAGCTGCTTCGCGACGCTCGAGGCCTGGGCGCCGAACCTGGCGGCCGAGCTCGCCGCCACGGCCGAGGCGGCCGGGGTGCCGCTGTGGCGGCTCGCCGCGGGGATCATCGGCGGCGCTGCCGCCTCCTTCTTCCTCACCACCGATTTCTGGAGCGGCGCGGTCGCCGAGGCCATGGGCTACATCGATCTCTCCGCCCCCGTCGCGATGATCGTCAGCGGTGGCCTCTACTATCTCTTCACCCGCCGCGGCTACACCTTCGGAGACACTCGATGAACGCACGTTCCACCGGCCAGCACCCCGCCAGGTATCCCGGAGCCGCGGCCGGGGAGCCGACACTCGACAGCTGGCAGGAGGCCCCGCACAACCGCTGGGCCTTCGCCCGCCTGGGCGAGCTGCTGCCCACGGCGGCGGTCTCCCGGCGCGACCCGGCGACGCCCGCGGAGCCCGTCGTGCGGCTCGACGCGCTCGCGACGCGGCTCCCCGATCTCGAGCAGCGGCTCGAGGAGACCTGCACCGACGCATTCCTCGTGCTGCGCGGCTCCGAGGTCCTCGCCGAGTACTACCGGGCGGGTTTCGCACCCGACGACCGTCACCTGCTGATGAGCGTCTCGAAGTCGCTGTGCGGCACGGTCGTCGGCGCGCTGATCGACGAGGGGCGCATCGATCCCGCGCAGCCCGTCACCGAGTATGTACCCGAGCTCGCGGGCTCCGTCTACGACGGGCCCTCCGTGCTGCAGGTGCTCGACATGCAGATCTCGATCGACTACAACGAGGACTACGTCGATCCGGCCTCGGAGGTGCAGACCCACGATCGCTCCGCCGGCTGGCGCACGCGGCGAGACGGGGACCCCGCCGACACCTACGAGTTCCTCACCACCCTCCGCGGCGACGGCGGCACCGGCGAGTTCCAGTACTGCTCGGCGAACACCGACGTGCTCGCCTGGATCGTCGAGCGGGTCACCGGTCTGCGCTACGTCGAAGCGCTCTCCACGTACCTGTGGGCGAAGCTCGACGCCGATCGGGATGCGACCATCACGGTCGACCAGACCGGCTTCGGCTTCGCGAACG
>JAYEKC010000393.1:0-11931 GCA_034716715.1 Gemmatimonadota bacterium
GGGACCGCGTGTTCTTCTACCACTCCAGCACCGACCCGCAGATGATCGTCGGCGAGTGCGAGGTGGCGCGCGAGGGCTACGTGGACCACACCGCGTTCGACCCGAAGCACCGCCACTACGACCCGGAGTCCAAGCCCGACGCGCCGCTCTGGTACATGGTGGACCTGCGTGCCGTGGCGCAGTTCACCAGGCCGGTGACGCTCGAGCAGGTGAAGCTCAAGCACGCCCTGCGCGACATGGTGCTCGTGCGCATTCCGCGGCTCTCGGTGGGTCCGGTGACCGAGAAGGAATACAAGGTGATTCGGGGAATGGCGGGGTGAGGGGCGCGGGTGAGGGGTGAGGGGCGGTGAGGGGTGAGGGGGCGACCAACCGTTCCGCTACGCCACGGCCTTCCTGATCTCCTCCAGACCAGCAAGCAGCGCCTCGAAGTCGTCCCACGTGGTGCGATGGTTCGAGCAGGCGACGCGCATCACGTAGCGCCCACCGATGCGCGAGCCGCTGATCACGGCCAGCCCGGACTCCTGCACGCGCAGCAGGATCTCCTTGTTCAGCGCGTCCTGCGCCTCGCCCGGCAGCGCCGGCGGTGCGTACCGGAAGCAGACGACGTTGAGCGCGACGGGCGCCGCGACGACCACGTCCGGGAGCATGGCCACCCGGCGGCCGAATTCCTGGGCCTGCGCCACGTTCTGCTCGATCAGCGCGGCAATCGCGTCCACGCCGTATGACTTGAATGCGAGCCAGACCTTCAGCGCCTTGAAGTTGCGGGTGAGCTCGATGCCGCGGTCGGCGAACGGGAGCCCGCCGGCGATCACCCCGCGCCCCTCGTCGGTGAGGTAGCTCGGCGTCAGCGCGAACGCGCCCTCGTGCGCGGCGCGGTCCTTCACCAGCACGCAGGCGATCTCGTACGGCAGGTAGCCCCACTTGTGCAGGTCGAACGCGAGCGAGTCCGCGCGCTCGATGCCCGACACGAGCGGCCGCAGCGCGGGCGACAGCGCCGCGAGGGCGCCGAACGCGCCGTCCACGTGAAACCACAGGTCCTCACGCGCGCAGACGTCCGCGATGGCGTTGAGGTCGTCGATCGCGGCCGAGTTCACGGTGCCCGCGGTGCCGATGACGCAGATGGGGCGAGCGCCGGCGGCGCGGTCGGCCGCCACGGCGCGCCGCAGGGCGGCCACGTCGAGCCGCAGCCCGGCGTCCACGGGCACGCGGCGCAGCGACGCGCTGCCCATCCCGAACACCTCGACTGCCTTCTGGGCCCACGAGTGCACCTCGGCGGACGCATACACCGTGAGCCGCGGGCCGCCGTGCAGGCCCTCCGCCCGCACGTCGAACCCCGCCTTCGCGTGGCGTGCCACGGCCAGGCCGATGAGGTTGGCCATCGTGCCGCCGCTCATGAGCACGCCACTCGCGTCGCGGGGGAACCCCATCAGCTCGGCGAGCCACTCGATCACCTTCAGCTCCACGAGCTTCGGGGCCTGGTCGAGCCCCGCGAGGTGCGCGTTCATCCCGGCCGCCAGCATGTCGGCCATCATCGCGAGCGGCGTGCCGTTGCCCTGGATCCAGCCCCAGAACCGCGGGTGACGGTTGCCGTTCGTGTAGGGGAGGACGTGCTCGACGAACGCGTCGTACGCCGCGTCGCCCTGGGGCGCGCGCGGCAGGGGGTCGCTCGTGAGCGCCGTCCGGGTGGCCGCCGGCATCGGCGTCCATGGGCGGCGGTCACGGAGCGTCCGCAAATGCTCGAGCGAATCGTCCACCATGCGGTGGGCGAGGGTCCGGAATGCGTTCCAGTCGTGCGGGTCGAGCGTCAGGCCGCTGTCGTGGTTGATCGGGTCGGTCATGGGCGAAGATTAAGCCGCGCGGCGCGCCGGCCGCGACCCGCATCCTGCGGTGCGCAGGGCGTCGAAACCGCATGCGCTCCAGCGGGTAGCACGTGCAGCCGTCTCAGGGAGGGGACGTGGCGCGAGAGCGGGGGAAACGGGCCGTGCGCGGCGCACGTCGGGTGGCACTCGCCGCGTTCGTGGCAACCGGCGTCGTGGGCGCCCCGGGGCGCGGCGCCGCCCAGGAGTGGCCCGAGGGCACGCTGCTGCTCGGCGTCGGCATCAACAGCGTGAAGGGCAGCGTCGGGCTTGGCCTCAGCGCCGGCGTCGACCGGCGTTGGGGGCCCTTCGTCGCGGGCGTGGTCGGCGAACTGGGAATGCGATGGGAGGGCGGCGGCAATCCTCGCCCCACGCTCGACGTGCTGAACGGCAACGTGTACTGCGGGCAGCGCCTGGTGAAGGACCCGTCGGTGCCCTGCCCGGCCGGCGTGGGAGTCGTCGGTGGGGTGGGCGTGGAGGCCGGCATTTCGTTCGCCCCGTTCGTGCCCCTCATGGTGAGCCGCGGGTACCGGCTGGGTCCGGTGGAGGAGCCCTACTGGGCGGCGACCATCCACGGGACGACTGGCCGTGAGGGGCTGAGCTGGACCGGCCGGGTCGCCGGGGGGCGGGCGATGTGGCACCTCTACGCGGGCGTGGCGATTGACGTGGACGTCGTGCGCCGGCCGTGAAAGTGAAACGGGCGGGCCGCCTGGGGCGGCCCGCCCGTCGTCCTGCCGCGCCGGGTCAGCGCAGCGTGGCCTTCTCGAGGCGGACCCCGGTGGCGTCCACCCGCACGCCCATGTACACGACGCCTCCCTTTCCGAATCCGGCGATCACGCGGCCCGGCGGCAGGAGGACGCGGTCCACGAGCTTGCCCTCGCTGTTCACGACGTCGTACACCGACCCGCCGTCGTAGACGTTCGTGGTGCGGATCCAGAGGTTGCCGTCGGCATCGCCAAGCGCCGACCCCGCCGCGAAGGGAGGCGCGTAGTCGGGCAGTTCGGACGCGCCGACCAGGTTTATTGGCGGCAGCTGGATGTTGGCCATCCCGCCGCGTTGCGGGGCGTTGGTCGCCCCGGGCTTCGGGGCATCGCCGCCGCCGACGCGGCCTCCGACCTCGGCGCGAAACATGACCCCACCGCCCCCGAGCGCCGCACCCGCTGCGGCTCCGGCCTCCATTGCCGCGGCCGCGCCGCCCTGCTGCATTCGCTTCATCGCCTCCTCGCGCACCTTCTCCAGCGCCGTGCGCGTGGAATCGAGGAACGCCGTCTTGGCCGAATCGTCGAGGTGCCGCCACGCGAACGGGATCTTCGACGACGCGGCGACCTTGTCGTCCGCCCCGATCCAGTCGACGCGGTACTCCTGTCCACGCGCCACCGCCACGCGACCGTCCGACGTCACCGCCCAGTCGTCCACGTATTGCAGCGGGTTGATGGTCGCGCTGACCGACATCCGGCCATCCGGCGTCTGCGTCATCGAGATGTTCTGCTTCGGGATCTTGAGTTTCGCGACCGTGTCCACCTTGCGCGTGGCGAGGTCGATGCGGATGAGTGCGGTGGAGTCGGGCATCTGCGGCAGCACGATGGCAGGCGTGTTGCCGCCGCCGGCGTTCGCCTGGCGCGTGACCTGGAAGGACGGGTTGGCGCGGTACACGAGCCGACCCTGGGCATCGAACGCCGGGGTGCCGTTTCCGCCGCCGACGAGTGCGTTGGCGTCCTGCGGCCGCGGGATGGACATCACGCGCGTCACCTGGCCCTTGCCGTCGATGACCAGCATCGACAGCGAGCTCGGGTCCACGAAGAGCGTGGAATCACCCTTGTATGGAATCAGGCCGCCGGCACGAGAGCTGTAGGCGTTCGCGGTGGCGCTGGTGGTGTCGGCGACGACGGTGAACGACGAGAGCGCCGGATCGAAGAGTACGACCTTGCGCCCACCGTTGTCGTTCACGAGCACCTTGCCGTCGGGCAGGGCCCGGACCTGCGAGACGGCGGTGAGGAGTTCCGTCGAACTCGCCACCACCTTGCCCAGCGGCCGGACGGGGGGCATGGCGGCCGGCGGCGCCGGCTCCTGGGCGAGGGCAGCGTCGGGCGCGCCGAGGGCGGCTGCCAGTCCGCTCGCCAGGGTGGCGAGCAGGGCGGTGGGCCATGCAAAGCGACGGGTCATCGAGGGTCCGGGTGTTGGTGTGGCGGTCGTGTGGTCAGCGAATGATGATCTGGACGTTGCCGCCGCCCATGGGCATGGCCGAGCCGAGCCCGGCGAACGGCGAACCGGCGGCGCCGGCCGTGCCGGAGCGGATGGAGGCGAGGTAGCGCTGGTCGAGGTAGCTGGTGACAAGCGGCGGAAGCTTGCGCTGCTGGGGCTCGTCGAGGAGCCCCTTCACCTGCGGGGCGAGCTTCCGCAGCAGGTCCACCGAGGCTTCGCGGCCGCGCTTGTAGCTCCGGTAGGCCTCGCCCTCGTCGTAGTCGTTGGGCAGCGCGGCGAGCGACTTCACGATGGGCGACCAGATGGAGTCGAGCCGGATGACGTACCAGCGGTTGAGCGTGGCGAGGCTGTCGGCCTGCCGGCTGGTGAGCTGGAGGGAGTCCGACTGCCGCAGGATCTGGGCGATGGGGTTTGCGAGCCCGCCGCCGGTGGCGTACACCGCGCGGAGGATGGATTCCGGCAGGCGGCTGCCCTCGGTGCGGCGGCCGACATTGAGCTGCTGGGTGAGCGACTGTTCCTCGCGCGTGGGGCCGATGTCGAAGCGGAACATTGCGGTGGCCACGACCGGCGTGCGGATGGGCGTCACCTGCGGGCTGGTGGACCCGAAGCGCTGATTCACGTCGTAGATGAACCGTTTCGCGTTCGGGTCGAAGCCGCGGACGTACAGCAGGTTCTGGTCCGGGATGGCGTTCTGTCCCCAGCCCTGCAGGTGGTTGTCGCCGTGGAGCAGGAGGTCGGCGGCGCCGAGCGGGTTCTGGATGCCGAATGACAGGTTGGCCCGCTGCGGCATGCCGACCTTCACGGGATTGAACGAGATCGAGAGGTTCGCCTGCGCCGTCCACGGGCCCTCGCAGCTGTTGCGCCCGGCCACGGCGCCAAGCTGGCGGCGGAGGCAGTCGCGCACGTACGAGGGTGCGCTGCCCATCAGGGTGGACATCGCGGCGCCGAGGGCCGGGTCGGACGCGTTGGCGCCGTAGATAAACGCGCGGTCGTTGGCGTAGCCGTCGCCGTTCAAGTCGGCCGCCACCAGCGGGGTGAACGGGGTGCCCGAGCGGAAGCTGCCGAACCAGCTGAAGCGAACGAAGTCGAACGCGTTGTAGTTGAGCGAGTACTGGATCTGGTGCCGCGAGTCGAGGCTGGCGCGCGACCACTGGAAGTCGAGCGGGTTGCCGGCGGTGTTGCCGCCGAACCCGCGGGTGTGCTCGCGCACGCTGCTGTACACGTACGAGAGGCTCCACTGGAACGCGCTGCTGAAGTTGAGCGGCGAGAGCGAGGCGCGGAACTGCCGGCTCTCCGACCGCAGGTCGGAGCGGCTCTCGGTGACGTGGTTGAACACGGGCGACACGCGCGCGCCGCCGGGGGCGATGAAGCCGGTCTGCGGGACGATGCTCGTGGACTGCACGTACACCGGCCGGTTCGCCTCCGTGGGGAGGGTGAACTGGGCGGCCGGCGCGAAGTTGAGGTCGAGCGAGCCGGGCTGGTTGAGGTTGAGCGAATACGTGACCTCGAACTGGCCGTTGAAGCGGTTGCCGAGCACGGCGCCGCTCCACTGGAGGTTGGAGCGCACGCTGCGCGGCGCCACGTAGTCGTTGGCGAAGAGCGAAACGTTGGGCACCGTGCTGGCGAACACGCTGCCGGTGCTGCCGTCTGCGCACTGGCTCGGTGCCGGCGCGCCGCCCGCATATCCGGCCCAGTCGGGGACGGGGGCGGCCGTTCCCGTGCAAATGACCTGCTGCAGGCCGGTGGGCAGCCCCGTGAAGTCGATCGCGTTCCCGATCGCCTGGACGCCCGGCGTGCCCTGGAACAGCCCGATGCCGCCCCGCACGGTGGCCCGCGGCCCACGGAACGCCCCCTCGAACCCGCCGATCTGCGCCGCTGTCCCGTAGCTCCACGAGAAGCCGGCGCGGGGGCTCACGTATACGTCGTTCGGGACGACGTCGTTGCGGACGCCGAACACCTGCTCCACCTGCGGGTTGTACGACGGCTTCGTCCCGAACGCGTTGCCGTCGAGCCGCACGCCGTACTGGAACTGCAGGGTGTTGCTCCGGCGGTACGAGTCGCCGATGGAAAGGGCGCCGACGACCTGGTCGCCGTCGCGGACGCGCGGCTGCAGCGTGCGCGTGTACGACGCGGGCCGGCCGGCCTGCAGGTCGGCGAGCGAGTTGAAGGTGAACGTGCCCAGCTGGTTCAGCGCCTGGTCGAGGCCGTACGAGTCACGGCGGAGTTCCGTGGAGACCTTGATCCGGTGCTTGCTGTCCTCGCTGAACCACGACAGCAGGTTCGAGAACGCGAGGCTCTGGTTCGACGTGCGGGAGTTCAGCGCGGCATTGCCGCCAAACGCGACGTTCTTCACGCCGGCGGTGCCGTCGGCGAAGGTGGAATTGACGCGGACGGTGCCGCCCGGCATGAGCAGGTACGGGTCCGAGGCCGCCTGCGACCCGGACAGGCCGACCGACGTCTCGCTCAGGATGCCGATGCCGAAATAGGTGGAATGGCGGAACTGGGCGCTGGCGTTCCACGACGTGCGGTCGCCGCTGTGCGCGGGAAACTCGCTCGTGAGGTTCGACACGGGCGACATCCGGTTCCACGACCCGACGAGGGTCACGTTGTACGCGGATCCGGCGCGCGACGAGGGCGGCGCGAGGTCGAACGAGCCGAGCACCGACCCTTGGTCGGTGATGCGGTCGTTCCCGAGTTGGCCCGCGACGGTGGGCACCTTCAGCCCGCCGAGGATGCCGAGGAGGCGGGTCACCGAGTCGGTGGCGATGCCGCTGGTCTGCAGGCCGAGGGGGCCAGTGTTCAGCAGGGTCTGCAGGTCGTTCGACCGCCGCCCAAGCTGGTACGCGAGGTTGAAGAACGACTCGTTGTATTTCACGGGGCCCGACAGGCGGCCGCTGAGCGAGAGGTTCGAGTATTGCTGGCCAAGGGCGCGGGCGGCCTGGTCGGTCCACTGCATCTGCGGCGCGTCCACGTTGAGGCTGGCCGTGCGGATCTTGAAGTTCGTGCCGCCCTGCGTGCGCAAGCTGAAGTTGCCGCCGCTGAACCCGCCCCGGGACACGTCGTACGGCGACGTGGCGAGCGAGGAGCTCACGGCCGCGTCGCGCGGGATGTCGGACCCGCCGAAGTTCATCCCGTTGAGCGTCGTCGAGTTCTGGCTCGGATCGAGGCCGAGCACGGAGAAGCCGGACGGGTCGCCGTCGGCGCCGGGAACGAGCAGCACGCCGGGGAGCGACGCCGCCATCGCCGCGAGGTCGCCCTGCTGGGCGGCCGAAAGCGCGGACTGGTTGATCTGCCGTTCGCTCCCGCCGATGTCGGGCGAGACGTCGTTCCGGTTGGGCCGCGTGCGGTCGCCCTGCACGCGAACCTCGCCGAGGGCCTGCGCCGTGCGCGACATCCTGGCGTCGGCGATGAGGATTTCCTCGTCGGCCACGCGCTTCACCTCGAACCGCCGCTGGGCGTATCCGATCGAGTTGAACGTGACGAGGTAGTCGCCGTCCCCGCCCGGGAACGTGACGGTGAAGCGACCATTCTGGTCGGTGCGCGCCTGGCGGCTCACGGCACCGGAGAGCGTCGTGACCGTGACCTGCGCTCCTTCGAGGGGCTGGTTCTCGGGGCCGGTCACGCGCCCGCGGATGATGTCCACGCCCTGCGCGACGGCGGACCGGAATGGCGCGGCGAAGGAACACAGGGCCAGCAGGGCCAGCAGGGCCGGCAGGACGAACGGGCGGAGGCTGCGCAAAGGGAGTGAGGAGGGGGTGGCGTTTCCGGCCACGGCCACGGGGCCGCGCACCAGCTTAGAACGCCGTTCCCACTCTAAAGGTTTCCAGCGCCAAGTCGGCAACCTGTCTTACGCACAGCCCCCCAAAATCGCGCACCCGACGGATGGCGGCAGGAAAGCGCAGGGGGTACTGTACAGCTTCCGGCCAGCGTCGCGACCGCCAGCCCTGGTCTCCGGCCCGCGTCGCAGCCGTTCACCCTCCAGCCACGGGTTCCGCATGCACCGTTCGCTACGCCTCCTCAGTCTCGCAGGCGCGCTGGTCTTGGCGCCCACCCTTGTCCACGCCCAGGGCCGCGAAGTCGTGAGCACGGGCGGCCGCGGCTCTGCCACGCTGTCGGCGGGCATCAAGGCCGGGGGGATGGTCTACGCCAGCGGCCAGCTCCCCGCCGGCTCCATGCGCGATTCCAGCATCGAGGTGCAGACCACGAGCGCGCTCGAAAACGTGAAGCGCGTGTTCGAGGCGGCCGGGACGTCGATGGAAAACGCGGTGAAGTGCACCGTGTTCCTCATCGACGTGAAGGACTTTCAGGGCATGAACAGCTCGTACGCCAAGTTCTGGTCGCCGGAGAAGCCGCCGCCGGCACGGTCTACGGTCGTCGTCGCGGGGCTGGTGTCGCCCGGCGCGAAACTGGAGATCGAGTGCATGGCGGCGGCCGGCAAGTAGGTCAGGGCGCCCGCCGGCCACGCGGGGCGGCGAGAGGATGCGATGACGCCGGAGCGAGTCATTTCACGATGTCCCAGGTTTTCGGGTCCTCGTCGCCCAGCTTCCACACCGAGTAGCCGCGGAGCCCGTACTTCCGCACGAGGGCGAGCTTTGCCTCGAAGGCGCGTGCGTCCTCCACCCACACCTGCTCGAACACGCCGGCGACCTCCCACTGCGCGAACAGCGCCTTCTGCACGGGGTCCCACGCCGGCGTAACGCCGGAATTCGCCGCGACCTCCATCGCGCGCGCGTACGAGACGTCGCTGCCACGGGGCCGCGGGCCGGAGCGGTCGTCGTACGAGGGGTACCACCAGTCGGAGTACGCGGCAAGCCCAAGGGAGATCTTCGACGGCGGGACGCCGAGCGACAGCACGTAGCGGAGGCACTCCTCCGTCCACGGGTACCCCGCAACGGGTCCCGGTGTGGAGTTCCCGGTGTGCTGGGCGTACGTCATGTACGACAGGAAGTCGAGCGACTCGGCGAGGGCCTTGTAGTCGTAGGCGCCACGCCAGTTGTCCCGGATCCACTGGTGGTAGCTCGTTGGGCCGCGTTCCTCGCCCGTCCGCGGCACCACGGCCGCCGAGAGGGTGCAGCCCGCGCGGTGCACGACGGCGGCGGCGTCGCGCGCGAACGACGTGAACGCCGCCTTGTCGCTCACGTGGACGTTCTCGATGTCGAATTGGATGCCGTCGAGCCGGTGGGCGCTGCACATCCGGCCGAGGCTCGCGATGGCGGCGGCGCGGGCGGCGGGGTTGGTGAGCACCCGGTGGATGGACGGCTGGTCGAAGCCGGGGTTCATCACGAGCGGCACGAGCTTCACGCCGCGGGCACGGGCGACCTCGACGAGGCGCGGATCGAGCGACCCGTGGATCATGCCGGTCGAGTCGAGGGTGAACGACTGCGGCGACACGATCGTGACGCGGTCGGCGTGGGCCGCGAACGACTCGGTGCTTGCGGCGCCGCGGGCGTACCAGAGGGCCTCGAGCGGGCGGGCCTGGGCGAACGCGGCGGCGGGCGCCGCCACGGCGAGGAATGCGAACCCGAAACGCCTGCGCATGTGTCCTCCCGGCTGGCGCGTGGCGGAGACTATCCCTTCAGGAACATGGCGAGCCCGCTGCCGAGGCCGATGGCCACGACGGCGCGCCGCACCCACTGCTGGGCCACGCGCTGCGCGAGGCGTGAGCCCACGGCTCCGCCCACGACCGCTCCCATGGCCATCGTGAGGCCCACCGGCCACAGGATGATCCCGCTGACGACGAACACGGCGACGGCGATGGCGTTGATGTTGAGGCCGCACCAGTTCTTGAGGCCGTTCATCGTGTGGATGTTGCGCAGCCCCATCATCTCGAAGGCGGCGAGCATGAGGATGCCGGCGCCGGCGCCGAAATAACCGCCATAGATCGCGACGGCGAACTGGTACACGAGGTAGCGGCGCGGCGGGGCGGAGCGTTCGACGTCGTCGGGGGCGGGGCGATGCCCGACGATCCACCGAAGCAGGGGCTGCTGGACGATGAACAGGATGGTGGCGCCCCAGATGAGGAACGGTACGAGGGTCGAAAAGTCCTTTTCCGGGGTAATCAGGAGCAGGATGGCCCCGGTAATTCCGCCGAGAAGGCTGGGGATTGCCCAGTGGAGCCACCAGGGCCTGATGGCCCTGATGGCGCGCCGGTACCCCCAGAAGCTGGCGAGGCTTCCAGGCCAGAGGGCCACGGTGCTGGTGGCGTTGGCGACGATGGGGGGGACGCCGAGCCCCACCAGGGCGGGAAACGTGAGCAGGGTGCCGCCACCGGCGATCGAGTTGATCGCGCCGCCGCCAGCGGCGGCGAGCGCCACGGCAAGGAGTTTTCCGGGCGACAAGAGGTAAATTAGAACCGTAGACAGTAGACAGTAGACAGTAGACAGAGGGCGAAACCTAACGCAGGCGTCGGCCACGGCGGTTCCGGGACCGCCGCATCAACTCCAACGGAGCAACGGTAGCGAACCATGCCTGGTCAGAAAGAAGCGGCACCCCTCGGCGACCACCTCGAGATCAAGGATTCCCGCACCGGGAAGACCTACACGATCGCGATCACGGACGACACCATCCGCACGGCCGACCTTCGCCAGATCAAGCTGAAGGACGACGATTTCGGGATGATGGGCTACGACCCCGCCTTCATGAACACGGCGTCGTGCCGTTCGTCCATCACCTTCATCGACGGCGACAAGGGCATCCTGCGGTATCGCGGGTACCCCATCGAGCAGCTCGCGGAGAAGGCGAGCTTCCTCGAGGTGGCCTGGCTGCTGCGGCACGGCGAGCTGCCGACGCAGGCGGAGTACGACCAGTTCACGCACGACATCACGTACCACACGTACGTGCACGAGAACATCAAGGAGTTCCTGCACGGGTTCCGCTACGACGCGCACCCGATGTCCATGCTGACGGCGGGCATCGCGGCGCTGTCGTCGTTCTACCCGACGGCGAAGAACATCCACGACCCGCGCGAACGCGACATCGCGTTCATCCGGCTGCTTGCCAAGATGCCGACGATCGCGGCGTTTGCGTACCGGCACGTGAAGGGCCTGCCGTACGTGTACCCGGACAACTCGCTGCCGTACGCCGAGAACTTCCTCTCGATGATCGCGCGGATGTCGGAGCCGCGGTACGAGGCGCACCCCGCGTACGCGCGCGCCATCGACGTGCTGTTCATCCTGCACGCCGACCACGAGCAGAACTGCTCGACAAGCGCGGTGCGCGCCGTGGGGTCGTCGCACGTGGACCCGTACTCGGCCGTGGCGGCCGGCGTGGCGGCGCTGTACGGGCCGCTGCACGGTGGCGCGAACGAGGCCGTGCTCCGGATGCTCGAGGAGATCGGCGATCCGAAGAACATCCCGGCCTTCATCGAGAACGTGAAGAGCGGCAAGGGCGAGAGCCGGTTGATGGGCTTCGGCCACCGCGTATACAAGAGCTACGACCCGCGCGCCAAGATCGTGAAGGCACTCTGCGAGGACGTGCTCAAGGTGTCCGGGCAGACGAAGGACATGGACATCGCGATGGAGCTCGAGCGCATCGCCCTCAGCGACGAGTACTTCATCAAGCGGAAGCTCTACCCGAACGTGGACTTCTACACCGGGCTGATCTACCGGGCGATGAAGTTCCCCACGGACTACTTCACGGTGCTGTTCGCGATCGCGCGCACGGCCGGCTGGGTGGCGCAGTGGGAGGAGATGCTGCTCGACAAGGAGCAGAAGATCGCACGACCGCGGCAGATCTACACGGGCCAGGGCGACCGGAAGTACGCGTCAAAGCTGGACTACAAGCACAAGATTACGAAGTAGACAGTAGACAGTAGACAGTAGACAGTAGACAGAGGGGCGGGGGGGGGGGGGGGGTGGGGCCGCCCCCGGCGCGG
>JAYEKC010000394.1:0-11899 GCA_034716715.1 Gemmatimonadota bacterium
GGACGGGGAAGGAGGGGAGCGGTGGCCGCATCCACGCGAGGTCGAACGCGCACTGGTCGGCGATGTGCGCGGCCTCGTGCAGTCCCGACGCGCAGCCCTCCCACCGGCGCTGCAGCACCCCGGGCGCGAGGAGCTTCCACTCGCCGTTGGGATGCAGCACGCCGGCGCGCAGCGCCTCCTCGATGTTGAGCTCGTGCCGGAGGGCCGTGAGCAGGTCGTGCACGAGGCGGCTCGTGTCGTCGATGTAGCGCGCGTCCTGCGCCGCCACCCAGCTCACGCGCGTGCGGCCCGCGAGGCGAATGAGCTCGGCGGCGAGCGCGGCCTCGTGGCCGTCCACGTGGTGGAGCTGCACTTCGATCGCAAGCCGGTCGCCGAACGCCTCGCGCCATTCGGCCACCTGGCGCTCGGCGCACTCCCGGTCGTTGGCGCGAACGATCGCCGCGAGCGGGCCCGACGCCGGGCCCGTGAGCATGTGCAGGCCGGCGGCGTGCTCGGCCACCTGTGCCCAGGTCACGTTCGGCTGGCCACGGCGGAGGCCCACCTCGGTCTTCTCCCACGTCTTCCAGTGGCCCACGCGCGAGAGCGTGACGAGCGTGGCGAGGTTGCGGTAGCCCGCGGCGTTCCGCGCGAGGAACGCCGCGGGCCGGCCGTCCACGTTCAACTCGGCGCCGGCAATGAGCTTGATGCCGCGGAGCCTCGCCACGAGCGCGGCGCGCACGAGGCCGCCCAGGTCGGCGGTGTCGGTGATGCCAATGGCGGAGTAACCGAGGTCGGCCGCCCGGTCCACGAGCGCCTCGGGGGTGACGGCCCCGTCATTAAATGAAAAGGCGGTGTGGGCGCGGAGTTCGACGGCCGGGGCAGGCATGGGCGGCTGAACATACCGAATAAAAGCCGAATCACAAGAGGGGAACGCTTGTGGATCTCCCCGGCCCGGCCAGCGGCTTCCTGAGGCGCCAGTCCGGGGCGTTGACGTGATGCCCATGTTTGGTCATATATATGCCATGAAGCGTACGACCATCTTTCTCGACGAATCGCTGCTCAAGGCGCTCAAGCGCATCGCGTCCCGGCGCGAGGTGAGCTTCGCCACGGTCGTGCGCGAGGCGATGGCCGCGTACGTGGCGGAGCCCGCGGCCACGGGCGTGCCGGCGATCGCGGGCGAGTTCGCGAGCGGTACGGCCGACACCGCGTCGCGCGTAGACGAACTGCTGTGGCGGGGGCCTCACGAGTAACTGGCGCGGGCCGGTGATCGTGGCCGACACCGGCGCGCTCTACGCCCTCGTGGACCGGGGCGACGCCTGGCATGCGCGCGTGCTCGAGTGGTGGAAGGCCAACCGATCGCCCGTCATCGTTCCCGTGACGGTGCTCCCCGAGGTGTCGTACCTGCTCCAGACGCGCATCGGGCCGGAGGCGGAAATCGCGTTCATCCGCGCCGTTGCCGCGGGGGATTTCACGGTCGAGCCGCTCGACCCCGACGACCTCGACCGCGCGGCCGAGGTGATGCGCGACTACGCGGACCTCCGGCTGGGGTTCGTGGACGCCTCGCTCGTCGCGATCGCGGAACGCCTCGAGGCGCGCGAGCTGCTGACTACCGACCGCCGCCACTTCGGTGCCGTGCGCCCGCAGCACGCCCGCAGCTTCGCGCTGGCGCCGGCCTAGCGGTCCGCCGCGCCGCGCGCGGCGCGGCGGAATATGGTCACCGCGGTGTCGCCAAGCACGATGCGCCGGCCCACGGCCGGGAGCGCGTGGCGCTTCGCGTGCTCGAGCACGAGCACCGCCGAAAACCCCGAGGCGAGCCAGCTGGCAAGCACGCGGTCGAGCTGCCGCGATTCATACGGCGGGTCGGCGAAGGCTACGTCGTAGCTCGCCGCGCCAAGCGCGGCGGCGAAGCGCACGGCGTCCTTCTTGAACACCCGGGCGCGGTCCTTCACGCGGAGCGCGACGATGTTGGCCCTCAGCGCGTGCAGGCTCGCAGGGCGGAACTCCACGAAGTCGCAATTCTTCGCGCCGCGCGACAGGGCCTCGAGGCCGAGCGCGCCGGTGCCCGCGAAGAGGTCGAGCACGCGCGCGCCCGTGACGTCGTCGGTGATCGCGTCGAGGGCGGCCGCGCGCACCAGCTCGGCCGTGGGCCGCACGCGAAAATCGTTGGGCGACACGAGGTCGCGCCCGGCGAGCTTCCCGCCCACGATGCGCATCCCGGAACCTACAGGCGCGCGTCGCCCGGCGGCGGTTCCGGGGCGGTTCAGGTGAAGATGATCTCTCCGCCGGCTGCCATCTCGTAGAACTGGCCCACGGTGATCACGTCCTCGATCGAGTCCACGAAGTCGGCCTTCGTGAGCTTGAACATGTCGACCGACGCCTTGCATGCGTACAACTTCGCGCCGCTGTCGGCGACCAGCTGGATGAACTCGGGGATGGGGGGAATGTCGAGCCGCTCCATCTCCTTCTCCAGCATGTGCGTCACGAGCGCCGACATGCCGGGCAGGCCGCCCAGCATCGTAGGGATGTGCAGGCCCGGGTTGCCGACCGTCGCGACCTTCACGTGCTGCTGGTTCTTCCGATGAATCGCATCCATCCCGAAGAACGTGAAGAACACGTTGGCCTCGATGCCCTCCATCCGGGCGCCGTTGGCCATGATGAGGCCGGGATAGATGCCCTCGAATGAGCCTTTGCTGATGATGATGCTGACCTTGGTGATGGGCTGAACCGCGTCAAGCGCGGCAGTGCCGCCCGTCGTCATGGGACTGGTCATGGTCGGTTCCTCAGATGCAGCCGTGCGGCTTGGGAATGCCGCCGATCTTCGCGGCGAGCTTGGCCGGCCCCTTCGGAAACAGCTGGTAGAGCTCCTTCACGGCGATGCCGGACTCCTTGCCGAGCGACCGGATGGACGGAGCCGACCCGGTGGCCAGGTACTTGTCGCGCATGAAGCGAATCACCTGCCAGTGGCGTTCGGTGAGCGTGATCCCGAGTTCGGCGGCGATCTCGCCGCCCACGTCCTCGGTCCACTCCTCCGGCTTCTGGAGGAACCCTTCGGCGTCGAGGGTGAGCGTGTGGTATGTGCCTGCGGTGGTTGTCATTGGTCGGGTCTCCGCGGCGCAGCGTGGTCAGGCTGCGGAATGGGGAAGGGGTGGTGGCCGGCGCTTGCCGCGCATCTGCATTCGCGCGGGTACGAACGGGATGTTCCGGCCCGGGAGCAGCAGGTTCCAGTACACCCAGCGGAACGCGAGCTTGCCGAGGTGGTTGAGGCGGCTCTCCTTCAGGAGTGAGAGCGGCCCCAGACGGGACGGGAACCGGCCCGGGAGCGGCTCGACCTCGTAGTTGAAGTCGATGAGCAGGGCCTTGCCGTGGCCCGTCTCGATGAAGCAGTTGGAGTGACCGTCGAAGGTCAGCACCATCGGCTTGCCCCGGAGGTACCGCTGGATGTTCGGGGCGAGCAGCTCCGCCTCGAAGTGGGCGACGGACCCCGCCTTGGACGCCGGGATGTTGGTGGCGTCGCCGAGGGCGAAGATCGCGGGCGAGAGCGCGCTCTGCAGGGTCGCCGGGTCGGTGCGCACAAAGTCGAGCTCGTCGCCGAGGCCCGGCGTGCGCCCGACGAACGCCGCGCCCTTGTGGACCGGTATGGTGACGAGCAGGTCGAACGGCACCTCGCGTCCGTCATAGGACCGCACGATGCCGGCCGCGCCATCCACTTCGCCCGTGTTGAACTCCACGGTGACGTTGATGCCCTTCTCGGCCAGCAGGTGGCTCAGCTCGCGCGTGGCGACGGGCTTGGTGAAGCACCCGTCAAGCGGGGTGACGAAGTCGATCGTGACCTTGTCGCGGATGCCGCGTTCCGTGAAGTACGCGTCGGCGAGGAAGGCGAACTCTATGGGCGCCACGGGGCACTTGATGGGCATCTCGGCGATGCTCACCACCAGGCGGCCGCCCGAGAACCGCTTGAGGGCGTCGCGGAGTGCCAGCGCGCCGTCGAGCGTGTAGAACTCGTGCATCCGCTCGCGCCAGCCGGCGCCGAGCAGGCCGTCCGTCTCTTCCGGGGCCACGTGCGACCCTGACGCGACGATCAGCACGTCGTAGAGCAGCTCGTGGCCGTCCTCGAGCACGACGGCCTTGCGATCGGCATCGATGCGGTCCACCGCGGCCGGCACGAACGTGGCGCCGCGGGGAAGCCCGCGGCGCCGCGGCCGCGTGAGGTCGGCGGGCGCGTACTTGCCGAACGGCATGAACAGCAGGCCCGGCTGGTAGAGGTGCGGGCCGTCGCGGTCGACCACCGTGAGGGACAGGGTGCGCGCCCTGATGGCGCGGCGATTCAGGCGGGCGAGCCGGCTCGCCATGATCGTGCCGGCGGTTCCGCTGCCGATGATGACGATGCGTTGCATGTGCGGCGCTCCGTGGACCCCCGGACGGCGTGGGGAGGAAGTTCATCTCCATGATTGGTCGCGGCGGGTGCCGTGCAAAGCTGTTATATTCCCATATGCTTGTAGGGGAATATCTGTCACGGGCGCGCGGTGACGGCCCGACCGTCCGTGTCCGGCGCTGCGTCAGCGCAGCAGGCTGACCGGCACGGCCCCGCTGCGCGCGTTGGCCACGTCGCGCGGCTCGCTCCAGAGCAACCGCGTGCGGTCGGTGATGGACACGCGGAACTCGATGCGGCGCCCCCGCTCCGGCGTGAACGGCACCGCCACGTCGACGCGAAACGTGCGCTGGTCGCCCGTGGGGTACGCGCCGAGCAGCGACACGCCCACCGCGCCGCGCAGCCCGGTGCAGCGGCCGTAGGGCACGTCGCCGGCCCAGAGCGCGCCGGCCGACGCGAACGCGGCGACGGCCACGTCGGCGTTCGGCGTGGGCCGGATGACCCGGCGTTCCTCGACCTGCGCCACGAGCCGCCCGCCGCCGGCGTACGCCGAATTGCCGTAGCCGGGCACGCCCCCGTCATGGTCGCGGAGCGTGAGCTGCATTGGCACCACGGAGCGCCGCAGGAGCGATCCGTCGAGGCTTACGATCCGCGTGCGGTCGGCCGACGGCTTCCGGTACCACGCGACCCGCGCGCTCGCGACCACGCCCTCCGTACGACCCATTGCCCCGAGGTGCGCCTCGGCCATGGCGCGCACGAAGGCGTACGACGCGGAGTCGCCGCGGCCGGCATACAGGTGCGCCGACGCGAGCATGTCACGCGCGATGCCCCGGTTCACCAGGCTCGGACCGACCAGGCCGTCCACCTGGACGCCGACGCCCACGTCCTGCTCCGCCGCGAGGGCGTCGAAGCCGCGGACGGTCGCGAACCGGATGGCGCGGATGCCGGCGATGCCGGCGAGGTACGTGGCGGTGAAGCCGGGATACGCCGCGGCGAAGGGGTCGTGCGCGCGGACGACGAGCCCGGTGTCGGCGAGGTACACCACGTCGCGGCCGCTGCGGACGGATTCGCCGAGGAGCGCCGCGCCGAGCAGGCCCACCAACCCGCCGCCCGACGCGCCGCCGATCCGCGCCACGCCGCCGGCGTCGAACGACGTGCGGCGGGTGTAAATCGCGTCGAGCTCGCCCGACGGAGCAACGAGGTCGCCGTAGCCGCTGCGGAGCGCCGTGCGGGCATGGAACGCGCGCACCTGGAGGTCGGTGAGGAACGGCTCGGCGAGCTCCACGGAGAGCCGTTCGCCGATCACGGGCAACTGCTGCGCTTCCACCGCGAGAAAGTCCGGTCGGCCGAACATCCCGTACTTCACCACCTGGATGCCGGCGCCATCGCGGTAGGCGAAGCCGCGCCGCACCGTACCCACCACGGTGACACCGCGGCCAGCGTAGTTCTCGTTGCCGATGGTGAGGAGCGAGAGGCTGCCGTGGCGCGTGCCCAGGGCGCCGAGCAGGCGCGGTTCGTCCACGACGTCCACCTCGAGGCGTGAGCGGCCCGGTCCCTCGCGCACGGCTCGGATGGTGGCGCTCGCGATGAACGGCTGGGCGCGGAGGAGGCGCTCGGACTCGCTGCGCTCGATTTCGGAGCACACCGTGCCGCTCTTGAGGCGCATGTACGACGCGATCACCTGTGGGCGCGTGGGCTCGAAGGCAATGCCGAGGCCGGCGTACACGTCCTTCTGGAGCCGGCCGACGGCGCCTGCGAATGGCGGTGGGTGCGACCGGATGTTGATCGCGGAGATGGTGTCACCGTCGCAGGCGCGGCGGGCCTGGACCACCGCCTGGGGAAGGATGGTCTGCGCGGCCGCGGATGCGGCGCCCCAGGCGGTGCAGGCGGCGACGAGCATGACGGCAGTTCGTTGCACGGCGAGCAGCGGCTTCACGCCGGGAAGATGGCCGCCCAGGCGGCTTTCGGGGTAGGCTTCGACCGGGGCGCGCGGCCGCGACCGGCATGGCGGTGGGCCAACGCCTGCCCTGCCCGTCGCGCGCTAGGCGAAGGGCGCAGCTCGCTTCAGCAACTCCGCCAACCCGGGTTCGCCGGGATTGCGCGGCTTGCCCGGGTGGATGATCGACACCTGGCAGCTCTCGGCCGCCTCCACGAGTTGCGCAAACGTGCCGGCGTCCGGGTCCTTGATGTACGCCTGCTTGTTCTCGTTGTAGGCGAACATCTTGGTGTTCACCTGCGTGCACTCATTGCACGTTGTGCACCGCATGGTCTCGATGTAGGGCAGGTCGGGATCGCGCTCCTCCGCGGCGGGTGCCGCTGCCTCGCCCGCCGGCGCGGAGGCAGGCATGGCGGCCGGGGCCGTGGCCGGCACGGCGGTTGGCGCCGCCGCCGCTGCGGCGGCCATCGCGGTTGCCTCGCGCGCGAGCAGCCGTTCCGCGTGCGAGTTGTGTATGCCGCCAAGCTCCTGCAGGCTGTGCCAGGCCTCGCGGCAGCGGCGCGCCGCCCGCACCAGCCGGTCGTCGGTCACGGCGCGGTAGAGCACGTCGCCGTCCGTCACGACGCTCACGAAGGGAATCCGCCCGGCGTCCGGGGTGCCGCGGAGGTACTCGTGCACGGGCACCATCCGGTCGTTCCACGCCGCCCGCTTCACCGGGGCGAGGTGGGATGCGTGCCGCACGTCCGCGGCCACGAAGTCCACGAAGGTGAACTCCACCTGCTCGCGCGCCAGCCGGTGACCATCGTCCTCGTAGGCGATCTCATACGACGGCCAGTCACGATCGGTCTGCGGATTCGCCGAGAGGTCGAACCGCGACGCCCAGTTGGGGCCGGCCGACGGGTCGAACGTGAACGCGGGGAACGCCCGCGACTCGAGCGCCGCGGCCGCGACCAGAAACGGCGGCAGCGTGGTGCCGCCGGACGCGCCGGAGAACACGCTGAACAGCGCCGGGCCGTCGAACGCCATCCCGCGGCGGACGGCCTCGCGCATCTGGTAGAGCAAGGAAGCCGGCGCCTGCATCACGAACACGTCGGCGAGGCCAAGCGCCATGCTGGCGAGTTGGCGCGCGCGCATCCCGACGGCGAAGTGGCCGTCGCGGGCGACCGTGGATTCCTCGAGCAGGTCGTCCGCCTGGACGAGCACCTTGGCCGGCACGCCGGCCGAGAGCAGCTCCATGAGGCTGTCCGTCTCCTCGCCGTGCACCCGCGCCATCGGCACGGAGACGAAGTAGTCCGGGAGCAGCGCGAGCGTGTCGCGGCCGAAGTCATCGTCGGCGGAGGCGCCGAAGAGCGCGTCGTGCACGCCGTCGCGGTATTCGCCGCGCACCTCGAGCTCGGCGACGGCCACCGCACGCGCCAGTTCCCGCGCGCGCGGAAGGCGCTCGCGGTACGCGGTCAGGGCGTCGGTGCAACTGGTGAACTCGAACCCGTACCCCCGCGGCGTGTGCGCGTCGTCGTCGGAGGGAGCGTGCACGAACCGTTGTGCGCGCAGCACGGCGAGCACGCCCTCGATCCGTTCGCGGCGCGGCGGGGCGAGACCGCCATGCGCCTGCGTCGAGAGCACGCGCGAGAGGGCGTCAAAGTCGAACACCGACTCGTACGTCTGGCCGAGCGATGCCCTGAGCCGCTCCGGGCTCCGCCCGCCGCGCGACTGGGCGCGGTCGGCGCCGAGGATGTTCGTGAGGCCGATGATGAGGCGGCGCAGGTCGGCGGCGAGTCGCGCGGACTTGGCCTCCTGCACGACGTGCCAGGCGCGCCCGGCGAATGCGCCGGGCAGCGAGCGGTCGCAATCCACGAGGTCGCCATCCGCCTTGAGGGCACGACGGGCCCGGTCGAGGCTGGCTTCGACTTCGGCGTCGCCGCCGGCGACGAGCAGGCGTGCGGCACCGTCCCACACGGACGCGAGGGTGCCGTGCTCGCCGGCAGCCAGCAGCGAGCGGATTTCGCGCTCGAGGCGAAGGAGGTGATGGGTAAGCGGGCCGTGGTCCTGAAGTTCCGTACCTGCGGCGTGTATCACTTCGTCGATGATCGCCGACAGGGGCCGAACGAAGCGTTCTCCGCTGGCCAGGACGACGGGAAAATCGTAACGAAGCGCGGGCAGCTCGCGGCGGCCCGCGAGCAGGGCGGGGCACGCCGCCGCGGCGGGCTGCTGCGGACGTTCGGCATCGGGGAGCCGGCCCGCGAGGTGGAACGCGATCTGCGACTGCTGGGTGCTGTCGAGGGTGGCCGTCATCGCAACCTCAGGCGTCGGCGGGGGCCGGGACGCGGTCCTCCGGCCACACGGTGTACTTGTCGAACTCCTGCTCCAGTCCCGTGCGGAGCTCGGCGGCCGTGCGCAGGCGCCCGGCGTGCCGCGTGTCCTCGTAGCAGGGCACATCGGGATTGCGGTAGAGGATTCCCACGGGAATGGGGTCCGTGCCGCTCGCGACCTCGCGCGCGCGGTGGATATCGCCGGGGTCGTGCTCGAGCTGCGTACGGTACAGCATCGAGATCCCCGAGCTCAGCTGGAGTGCCTTCGCGTGATGGAGCAACAGCACGCGGCCCGGGTCGTGGAGCCACGGTTCGTGCATGTGGGGCAGCCACTCCGGGCAGCGCTGGATGATGCGGATGAACGAGAACCCCTTGTGATGGAACGCCGCCTTCACGACGTCGAACAGCAACTCGGGAATCCAGTCCACCACCTGCGCCACGAACGAGACGTTCTGCACGCCGAGCGTCACGGTGAGGGGGTTGAGCGCCTCGAGGTACGAGCCGCGCGGCGACGTGTTGGTCCTGGTTCCGATCGGCGAGGTGGGCGACGCCTGCTTCTTGGTGAGCCCGTACACCTGATTGTCGTGCAGCATCAGGGTCATGTTCATGTTGTAGCGGACGGCGTGGATCCAGTGTGCCGCGCCGATGCTGCAGCAGTCGCCGTCGCCCGTGTTGACGAACACATGCAGGTCCGGGCGGGCCATCTTCACGCCTTCGGCGAGTGGCAGCGCGCGGCCGTGGATGCCGTGGAATCCATACGTCCGCATGTAATGCGGGAAGCGGCTCGAGCAGCCGATGCCGGAGACGAAGACCGTCTTTTCCGGATGGAGGTTCTCGTCGCGGCAGAGGCGCTGCACGGCAGTGAGGATGGCGTTGTCGCCGCAGCCGGTGCACCAACGCGGCACGCCGCCCTGGTAGTCCTCGAGAGCGTGCTGCTCGTCCACCATCCGGAGCAGGCATTCGGTGGCGGTGTTCATGACCTGCCTCCCTTGCGCGCGCGGGTTGCCGCAGGCGCCGGCATATGGTCGTGAATGACGCGTCGGATGGTACCGGGCCGGATGGGCGCTCCGCGGACCTCGGTCCAGCAGTCCACGTCCACCAGGTACCGCGACCGCAGGAGCAGCGCGAGCGGCGCGTACCGGCGGTTGTCCTCGGTGATGCCGTCGTCGCCTGGGTGGTCGCTCCAGGTGCCTTCGATGGTGATCACCTTCCTGAACCGCTGCATCGCCTCCTTCATGCCGGGCGCCATGGGCTGGAGGAAGCGCAGGTGCATGGACGACACCTTGAGCCCCTCCTCGTTGCACGCGGCCACGGCTTCCTCGATGGCGCCCTGCGTGCCGCCCCAGCCGACGACGAGCAGGTCACCGCTCGGCTTTCCGAAGATCGGCGGGGGGCGGAGCGTGCGCTGCAGCGTGGCCAGCTTGCGGCTCCGCATCCGGAGGCCTTCCTCGTTCGCGTCGCCGTCGTACGCCACGTGGCTCGCCTTGTCGTGGGCGAGGCCGGTCACGGTGTGCATGCCGTTCGCCTGGCCGGGGATGAACCGCCGCGCGATGCCGGTGGCAGGATCCCAGTCGTACGGCTTCGCTCCCGGCGGCAGCGGCGACTGGTCGATGGGCGGCGCCATCCAGTCCTCGCTGACCCGCGGCCGCGGGAACGGCTGCTGCGACGTGGCCAGCCCCGCGTCGGAGAGCAGGACCACCACCATGTTGAACGTCTCGGCGATCCGCCGTGCGGTGATCACCGAGTAGAAGCAGTCCTCGATGCTGCTGGCCGCCATCACGACCTTCGGCGCGTCGCCGTGGCTGCCGAACATCGCGGTGAGCAGGTCACCCTGCTCGACCTTCGTCGGCTGGCCCGTGCTCGGCCCGCCGCGCTGCACGTTCACCACGACGAGCGGGATCTCGCCCATCACCGCGAGGCCGATACCCTCCTGCTTGAGCGAGTAGCCGGGGCCCGAGGTGATGGTCACCGCGCAGCTGCCGGCGTACGACGCGCCGATGGCGAACGCGCACGCGGCAATCTCGTCCTCGGCCTGGTGGACGAGCCCACCGAGCGGCTCGAACACGTCACTGAGGTAGTGCGACGCCGACGTGGCCGGCGTGATGGGGTACATCGCGCAGATCTGCATGCCCGAGGCCAGGACGCCGAGCGCAAGCGCAGTGTTGCCGTTCACCACGATCTTCGGGATGGTGGGCTTGGCGGCGGGAATGCGGTACTTGAAGTCGAGGTTGGCCTCGGCCCACGCGAACCCGGCGTCGAGCAGCTTCACGTTCGACGCGACGACCGACGCCGCCTTCTTGCCGAACGTGATCGCGATCTGCTCGCGCGCCAGGGCGAGATCGAGGCTGTAGATGCTGCACAGCATGCCCAGGGTGAACATGTTCTTGCCCTTGCGGGCGTCGTCCACCAGCTTGAGGCACTCGCGTTCCATCGGGACCTCGATCACGCGGTACCCGGCGCCGACGAGCCTGTCGTGCGCCTCGGCGTACGAGGCCGCGACGGCCGCATCCTTGTTCGTGCGCCACATCGACTCGAGCAGGATCGTGGCGCCACCCTTGAGATGGCGGCCCCGCACGCGGCCCAGCAGCACCTGCTCGTTGAACGCCACCACGAGGTCGGTCTCGTCGCCGCCGTTGGTCACGCGTTCGGCGCCGATGCGGATGCGGTTGCCGCTCGCACCCGCCACGCTGCGCGCGGGCGGGCGGATCTCGGCGGGGATGATCTCCACCGTCCAGATGCCGTTGCCCATCTTCGCGGCGATTGCGCCGAGCGACTGCCCGCACCGCTGCGCACCCTCGCCCGAGTCGCTGATGATCTCGACGACGTGCTCACGAAGGGTGGCGACAGGCTTGCCCGCTTGCGCCGCTCGCGGGTCGCCGGGGGTGGCACGCCGCGGGCGGGGACGGGAAGCGGAGGTCGAGGTGCGCATGGAAGTCTCGCGGTTGTCTGGTCAGGCCACGCGGATGCGGGCGTAAGTGCGTTCGTGCGGGCCGAGGCCGAAGGCGCGCTCCGGGGCGCGCGCGTCCTCCACGTACGGCTGGTCCACGTCACGGATGCCGAGGTAGCGCTTCATTCCGGCCGCGGCGCGGCGGCCCGCGCCCATCGCTTCGATCACCGTCGCGGCGCCGGTCACGATGTCGCCGCCGGCGAACACGCCGGGGATCGACGTCATCAGGTCACCGTCGGTGGCGATGTACCCGCGCTTGTCGAGTGCGAGCGACGACGTCTGCCCCATGATCGGGTTGGCGTTCGTCCCGATGGCCACGACGACGAGATCCACGGCGATCTCGTGCTCGCTTCCCGGCA
>JAYEKC010000395.1:0-2306 GCA_034716715.1 Gemmatimonadota bacterium
GACTGCTGGTCCACGCGCAGCTGCCCGATGCGGTTGAGCACGGCCTTCCGCCACGCGCGGCCCTTGGGCCCCGGAGTACCCTGCTGGTCCACGCTCACCACGATGTACCCGCGCTGGGTGAGCATCAGGTGCCAGAGCCACGTGGAGCCGCCGTACGCGTCCACGACCGTCTGGCTCGCGGGCTCGCCGTAGACGTAGAACAGGACCGGATACTTCCGGGCCGGGTCGAAGGTCGGCGGCTTCATCATCCACGCGTCGAGCGGCTTGCCCACGCCGATGTCCACATGGAAGAACTCCGTCGTGCCCTGGGCGAGCGCGGCGAGGTGCGCCCTGAGGGTGTCGTTGGCGGCGAGCGTGCGGACCACCTGGTGCGAGGGCAGCCGCACCAGCTCGGTGACCGGCGGCGCGCCCCACGACGAGAACGTGTGGATCGCGAAGCGTCCGCCGGGCGACACGTCGTAGTCGTGCGTGCCGCGCGCGCCGGCCGGGGTGAGCCGTTCGGGCTTGCCCGTGCCGTCGAGCCGCGTCCGGTAGAGGAACATCTGCGTCGCGTTCTCCGGCGACGCGTTGAAGTAGAGCCAGCCGCCTGCCATGTCGATGCGGACGACCTGCATCATGTCGTACGGACCGTCGGTGATGAGCGACATCTTCCCCGCCCGGTCCACCATCCACGCGTGGCGCCAGCCGTCGCGCTCGGTGACCCACACGAACCGCGAGCTGTCGGGCGTCCAGTGCAGCGACGGCCCCGTCCCGTACCCCACGAGGTCGTCGTAGATGTCGATCCACGCGCTGTCGCGGTCCACGAGCACCGACCGCACGGCCCCGGTCGCCGCGTTGGCGAACCAGAGCGTGTTCACGGTTTGCCGGCGGTTCAGCTGCTCGATCGTGAGCTCGCCACCGCCCGCCGCCCAGTCCATCCGGGCGAGGTAGTTGTTGCGCGGGTCACCGGGCACGCGCATCCACCTGGTGGATCCGCCGGCGGCGCTCACTACGCCGATGCGGGCGGCCGAGTTGGTGGTGCCCGCCTTGGGATACTGGATCGGGATGGTGAAGGAGTAGAGCGAATCCGTGTTGTTGATCAGGAGGAAGTCGCGCACGCCCCTGGCGTCGAGCTGCCAGTAGGCGATGTGCTTCGAGTCGGGGCTCCAGCGGAACCCGTCGCGCAGGTACAGCTCCTCCTCGTACACCCAGTCGAACGTGCCGTTGATGGTGGTCGCCGACCCGTCCGTCGTGAGGGCCACCGCGGGGCCGCCCGCGGCCGGCTCGACGTAGAGGTTGTGCTCGCGCACGTAGGCCACGCGCCGCCCGTCGGGCGAGAACTTCGCGAACTGGAGGGTGGACGGCTTCGCCCGGGCCGCCACACCGCCCACCTGGTGCAACCGCCGCGTGGCGAGGTCGAGCACCCAGAAGTCGCCGCGCGTGTTGGCGCGCCAGACCCGCGCGCTGTTCGTGAACACGAGCAGGAGCGCGCGGTCGGCGCTCCAGTCGTAGTCCTCGATGTCGAGCGACGCCGTGTCGCCGCGGGGCGTCAGGGCCGCGACGTCCACCAGCACGGCGCGCCGGCCCGTGGCCGCATCCACCCGAACCAGTTGGGTGCCTCGTCCGTCGGGCCCGGGCTCGACGGCCGTGTACGTGCTGTCGTCGAGCCACCGCACCGGGCCGAAGACCTCGCCGCGGAAGTCGCGCGTGTTGTAGATGCGCTCCACCGTGACGAGCGACGGATCCGCCGGGTTCTGCGGGGCCTGCCCCGCGAGGGGGCCGGCGGCGAAGGCGAGGGCCATCGCCAGCGCCGCGACGCGGCGCAGCTGGGTGGTGTGTGGCATGACCGATCTTACACCGCCGGTCGCGCAGACGGTACGCCGACGCCCTCGCCCGGCGGATCGGCCGCAGGATCGCCCAAACGCCGAGGCCGCCCCCGGGGAACCCGGGAGCGGCCTCGTTTCCAGCGTTCAGTCAGCCGAGCTTACTGGCAGACCGGCTCGCCTTCGTTGGTGGCCGTGCCGCCCACCGAGATCTTGCAGGTCTTCGTCGTGCTGTTGTGACCCGCGGTCGCCGACCAGCCGGTGTTCGTCACCGTGCCCATCGTGACCGTCACGCCGCTGGACGACTTGTACGTCGTGCCCAGGGCCGTCGTGCTCGAGGCGTACGTGCTGTTGTTGTCCGAGAAGTACGCTTCCTGCGCGGTGATCAGGTTGCGCAGGTCCGACTTCATCGACGCGATGTACGCCTTCTCCTTCGTGTTCGCGAACTTCGGGATCGCGATGGCAGCCAGGATGCCGATGATCACGACGACGATCAGCAGCTCG
>JAYEKC010000396.1:0-2297 GCA_034716715.1 Gemmatimonadota bacterium
GGCAGCCCCGCCGCCGTCCGGTACACGGACGCCCCGCCCTCGTTGCGCTCGTGCCGCCACGCACGCGACCCGGTGTGCACGGCGGCCGTCGCAACGGGCCGGGTGACCGGCGTCACGGGGTCGGGCCGGTCGCCCCCGAGCAGCTCGGCCACCGCTTCGCCGTCGGCGGCGAACGGCGGAGCGCTCGCAGGGCGATACACGAGCACGGCCGCCCGGTTCTCGCCGAGCCACCGGCTCGCGACGGCGGCGACCGCGTCCGGACCGGCGGTGAGCAGTGCCCCGAGGTAGTCCCCGCCGCGCGCCCAGCCGCCGGACAGCTCCCACGCGGCAAGGTGGTTGGCCTGCCCGTCGGACGTCTCCAGCCGCCGCACCCACTGCGCCGCCACGAACCGGCGTGCGCGCTCGACCTCCTCGGCCGTGACGTCGCCCTCGCGCACGCGGCGCAACTGGTCCCACGACGCGCGCAGGGCGCTCGCGGACCGCTCGGGCCTCGCGGTGGCGTGGATGAGGAGCACGCCGAGCTCGGTGGGCGTGTAGTTCCACGCGTGGACGGACGACGCCAGGCGCCGGTCGCGCACCGCCCGGTAGAGCCGGGAGGCGCGCCCGCCGGAGAGAATCGCCGTGATCAGGTCGAGGACGGGCGTGTCGGGGTGGTTGAGCCCCGGCGTCCGCCAGCCGAGGAGCAGCTCGGACTGCTGGACGTCGCCCGACAGCTCGCGGTAGCGCAGGGGGCCGTCCGCCGGCGGCGGCTCGGCCGGCCCCGGCTGCCGGGCCACGGGAACGTCGGGAATTGCGCCGTAGCGGGCCGCGACCGCGGTGATCGCCTCGCCGGGGTCCACGTCGCCGACCACCGCGAGCACGGTGTTCCGGGGGCGGTAGAAGTTTCGGTAGAACGCCACCACGTGGTCGCGCGTCAGCGCGCGGAGCCCCGGCTCGCGACCGATGCGCCAGCGCCGGATGCGATGCTGGTCGTGGAGGAGCGCGAACATCGTCTCGGTGGAAACGGCCTGCGGGTTGTCCGCCTTCCGCTTGGCCTCCTCGATGATCACCTCGAGCTCGCGCGTGAGCTCGCCGGCGTCGACCAGCGAGTGGGCGAAGGCGTCGGCCTGGATGTCGAGCCCGGCGGCGAAGGCCGACGCCGGCAGCACCACGTAGTAGTGCGTGTGGTCGTAGATGGTCGCGGCATTGAGGATGCCGCCGTTGGCCTTCGTGTCGCGGGCGATCTCGCCCACGCCGCGCGTGGGCGTGCCCTTGAAATACATGTGCTCGAGCACGTGGGCCACGCCCACCACGTCGTCGGTCTCGTCGAAGTACCCGGCGCCGACGTACGTGACGATGGCCACCACGCCCGCGCCGGGCTTGTGCCGCGCGAGCACGCGCAGCCCGTTGGGCAGCGTCTCGAGCCGGACACTTCCCCCCGGAAAGACGTCGGCGAGCGCGCCGCGGACGTCCGGCGGGTCGGGGCGTCGGCGCGGACTCATCGCGACAGCGACACGCGGCGCAGGATGACGACGGCCGCCACGGCGAACGCGGCACCATAGCCGGCGACGATGGCCGCGTGGCCCCACGGCATCGGGTTGCCCGCGTAGAGCTCGTCCCGGACGTAATCGAGCCGGTGCAGCGGCATCGTGAGGCGGGTCAGCTGCTGCAGCCAGGGCGCCATGGTGCTGCCCGGCGCGTCCTTGAACGCGTGGAGCGCGCTGCTCACGACGTACGCGATCACGAGCAGGGCCGCGTCGTAGTTGGTCGCGGCCGACAAGGCGAACCCGACGCCGCCCACCAGCATCCAGGTCAGGCCCATGACGGTCATGATGGCAACCACGTTCACGGGGGCCGTCACCGCGCCAAGCAGCAGGGCCAGCCCGCCGGCGAGCACCACCAGGCCCGCCCCGGTCAGCAGCCATTGCTGCCCGTAGAATTGCACCACCGAAACGGGCTTGCTGAAGAGGAACCGGAAGTAGCCGTTGGAGCGGTCGTCGGTCACGAGCCGCGCCACGCCGAGGAACGCCGCGAGGGTGATGAACATCCCCGAGAGCACGCGGACGATCTCCGCGAGAAACCGCTGGCCGGGCACCGGTGCGGCCCAGTCGATCCCGCCCGGCGCCGTCTTGACCATCATCCACCCGAACATCAGCACGAGCACCGTCGGCAGCGCCGCCCGGAGCAGCAGGAAGTCCCGCGCCTGGAACGCGAGGTACGCGCCAAGCCGCCCGCGGTGGCCGGTCACGCCGGCCGGCTCCGCGCCGCGCCGACGGCGTCGTGGAACTCGGCCTCCAGCGTGCTCGCCCGCGGCGCGA
>JAYEKC010000397.1:0-2295 GCA_034716715.1 Gemmatimonadota bacterium
CGGCGGCCGGAATGAAGCTCGCGCGCTCAGGCCGGCCGTCCACCTGCACGCGGCCCGCGGCGATCAGCGTGGCGGCCTTGGTCCGCGACAGGTCGAGGGCCCGGCCGACGAGCACGTCGAGCCGGGCCGGGGTCTCAACTCTGAACCGGTGCGTCGGGTCCATTGGCGCCCGCCGTGCCGCCGGCCGAGGCCGGCTCGCCCTCGCCCGACCGTGCCTGCTGCGCATGCTGTGCCGCGCGATGCCGCTCCACGTCCTCGCGCCAGAGCACCCACGCCAGGAGGATCGCGCCGCAACTCACGGCCATGTCGGCCACGTTGAACGTGGGCCAGCGCGACGCGCCGACGCCCACGTCGATGAAGTCCACCACGCCGCGCGCCGAGCGGATGCGGTCGAGGAGGTTGCCCATCGCGCCGCCGCTGACCAGCGCGATCGACAGCGTGCGCGGCCAGTCGCCCGGCCGCGTCTCCACGTACAGCCGCGAGAGCAGGATCAGCGCGCCGACGGTGAGCGCCATGAAGATCCAGCGCGAGTTGGCGCCGAGGTGCAGGCCGAACGCCGCGCCCGGGTTGTACACGAGGGTGAGGCGCAGGACGTCGCCCAGCACCTCGCGGGGCACGTACGCCGCCGACAGCATGTCCACCGCGACCAGCTTGGTGATCTGGTCGGCGGCGAAGATGCCGGCGACGATCAGGAAGAAGGTGCGGGGATAGGCGAGCGGGCGCGGTTCGGGGGGCGCGTCAGCGCTTGCCATCTTCCTCTTGCTGCTTGCAGTTGATGCAGTAGCGCGCGTGCGGCAGGGCGTCGAGCCGCTCGAACATGATCTCGCCGCCGCAGTTGTGGCACTGGCCGTACTTCTCCGGCGTCTTGTACAGGCGCCGCAGGGCCTGGTCGATGTGCCAGAGGAACCGGCCCTCCTGGCTCGCGAACAGGAACGCCTTTTCACGTTCCATCGCGTCGGTGCCCTGGTCGGCCATGTGGAAGGAGTACGACGAGAGGTCGCCGCCGGCTCCCTGCGGCGTGTTGCCGAACGTCTCGTCGTGGTGGCCGAGTTCCTTGAGCACGCGCCGGCGTTCCTCGAGCAACCGCTTCTCGAAGTGGGCGAGGTTCTTCTTGTTCATCGGCTTGAACGTCTTGGGGGCGCTCTGTCCGGGCATTTTCACACGTCCTTGGTCAGGGCGATCGTCGCCGTCTCGCCGTCGAGCTCCAGCTCGACGGATCCCGCATGGCCTGCCATCGCGTCGAGGAACACGATGTCCCGCGCCAGCACCTCGCCGGCAATCCACTCCCGGTGCGACCGCACCGCCCCGGTCACGGCCGGGCTTCCCGCGACCCGGAGAATAATACGGTCGCTCACGTCGAGCCCGGACTCCTTGCGCAATCGTTGCGTGCGGCTGACGACCTCTCGGGCAATCCCCTCGTTCCGGAGCTCGGGGCTCACCGTCGGGTCCACGGCCGCGAACCGCGCGCCGTCCTGCTGCACCACCAGCGTGCCGCTCGCCTTGCGGACGATGGTGAGGTCGTCGGCCGCGAGCCGGTGCTCGCGCCCGCCCACGTTGATGTCCACCGGGTCGCCGCGCTCGAAGGCCTGCAGCGCCTCGGCGCCCAGCGCCGCCACCGCGGCCGCCGCCTGCGGCGTGGCCTTGGCGAACACCTTGCCGAGGGCGCGGAAGTTCGGCCTGGCCTCGAGCGTCACGAGCGCGTTGGCGCTGGTGGCGTACTCCACGACCTTCACGTTCATCTCGGCGGCGAGCAGCGGCGTGAGGTCGGCGAGCACCGCGTGCGCGGCGGCGTCGAGGCCGTGGGTGACGCAGACCATGCGGGCGAGCGGCTGGCGCACGTTCACGCCCGCCTCCTCACGCGCCGCGCGGCCCAGCCGCACCAGTTCGCGCACTTCGGCCATGGCCGACTCGAGGGCGAGGTCGCGCCCGCCGGTGGCGGGCCCCGCGCCCCGCCGGTAGTCCGCCAGGTGCACGCACGCGCCGCCGTTCAGCGCCCGGTACATCCAGTCGCTGACGAACGGCGCGAGCGGCGCGAGCAACCGGCACGTGGAGGAGAGCACCTCGTGCAGCGTCGCGAACGCCGCACGGTTGTCGTCGGTGGTCACGTCGTAGAAGCGGCGGCGCGCGAGGCGCACGTACCACTTCGAGACGTCGTTGTCCACGAAGTCCATCAGCAGGCGCGCCGCCCCCGTGGCGTCGTAGCGGGCGAGGAGCGCGTCGCAATCGGCCTCCACGGCCGCCAGCCGCGACAGCACCCAGCGGTCGAGCAGGGGCCGGCCGGCCGGCTTCGGGTCG
>JAYEKC010000398.1:0-2295 GCA_034716715.1 Gemmatimonadota bacterium
GCTTGCACCGGCGCGCGCCCGCCGAGACGAATGGACCCGCGGGTGGTCCATGCGTCGTTGGTGCGGAGTGAGAGGTCGGTGGTGCCCGCGCCAGCGCACCGGCGTCCCTCGAGGATGACGTCGGAGAACAGGGCGGACTCGCGCAGGCGGCGCACCGATTCCAGGATCCGGCGCGGGTCCACGGCGTCGCCCGTCCGGAACCCGAGTTCCCGCCGCACGACATCGGGCCGGGTCGTGACGTGCAGGCGCCGTGCCACCGACGCCAGCCGCGCGTTCGGCAGGTCGATGCTGCCGGACTCGACGCGCACCGCGCCCACCCGCGTGGCCTTCCACGCCTCGGGCACGGCGGCGCCCAGCGTGTCGACGGCGCATGACTCGCCCGCGTCGACCGTGGCCGACGCGCCGGTGTTGAGCACAGCTCCGGTGCGCGTCCCGGTGCCTTCGGCGCGGTCCGCGTCGGGAGTGCGAACAAGACCGGGTGCGGCCACGCCCTCGGGCCGGCGTCCGGCCAGCGACACGTCGATCGCCCCTGGCAGCCACGAGGAAAACGCCACTTCCCGCATCAGCGCCGGCACTGCGGTCTCGCCGGTCCCGCGCACGCGACGCCGAGCCGGGCGGCCGCCCGCCGGATGCTCGCCCTCCGCCTGCGCGGTCACTCCCACGGTCCCTCGCGCGGCCGATGCGTCGGGGAGCGTGGCCGGCTTCAGCGGGACGACTGGCCGCACGCGCGGCGACAGCGAGAGCAGCGCCACCCCGGCCGCCCCGGCAACGACGCCAAGCCGGCGCAGGGCCGGCGCCCGTGCCGCGCCTCGCGCGGCCTCCCACGCGGGCCACCACGCCGTCACGCGCCCGCGCATCGTCGCAAAGAGGCGGTCGTCCAGCAAGTCCACCTGGATCCACAGCCACACGAGCGCGAACGGCACGGCCTCAAGGCCGGCCAGGCACAGCACCAGGAGGGCGATGCGCGCGGGCGTCCTCGGCGATGCGAGGAACCAGATGGCGAGCCCCACGGCCGCGATGACGTACGAGGCGTTTTCCGCCTGGTGGTTGAAGATGACGACAAAGATGAGGATCGATGCCAGGATGGCCCGCCGGAACCCGGCGTCCCTCAAGGCGGCCGGCCGCACCAGGACGGGAGCGACGAGGATCGCCCCGGCCACCATCTGGAAGGCCTGGTTGGAAATCTCCGCGCCCGTCGCACCCCGCACGACCACCATGATGCTGCGCGCGAAGGTGAGGTCGCGCCCGTCGGCGGCGAGGATCGCGAACCACGACCGGTATTGCTGAGCCAGTTCCGCCGGCGACACCACAAGCAGCGGCGCCAGGACAAACGCCGCGAAGACGCCCGCGCACACGGCCATGGCGCGCCAGCGTCGCGGATGGGCGAGCACGAACGCGGCGGCCGCCGCCGGGTAAAGCTTCATTAGAGTGCCCGCCGCCATGGCCGACGCCGCCCCGACTGCATTGCGTCGTTCCAGGGCGAGGAAGGTCGCGATCATCAGGGCCGCCATGAGCGCGTTGCTCGACGTGCTCTGGACGGCCGCGATCAGGGCCGGGAAGACGATCAGCAGCGCCCACGGGGCATCGCGCGCCGGAAAGAGGGCCCGCACGGCCGCGTGGAGGGCCACCACGTTGAGCACCGTCCACAGTGCCAGTCCCGCGAGGAGCGGCAGGAGCGCGAACGGCGCGAAGAAGAGGGCCGCGGTGGGGCTGTACTTGAACCGGTCGCGGTCCTCCGTCCCCTGCTCCGCCGGGTAGGTCGCGTACAGGTCCGCGCCCGCGCTCAGGTGCACGAACGACTGGCGAAAGATCGGGAAGGTGGCGTGCCGGTCGGTGAGCACGCCGCGCTGGACGGTCGCGACGACCGCCAGGACGAGGTACAGCCCGAAAATGAGACGTTGGGCGTGTCGGGACACGGCAACCGGGTTCGGATCGGCGAGGAACCTACCCGGGCCCCTGCCCCCGCGCTATGCCGTTACGATTTCCTTAACGGGGGCTACCCGCTCGAGGTCGTCGAGGCCCACCAGCACGTCGCGCGGCTTCGACCCGTCCGGCGGGCCGAGCACGCCGGCGAGGTGCAGCTGGTCGATGATCCGGGCCGCCCGGCCGTAGCCGATCTTGAGGCGGCGCTGGAGGAGGGACGTCGAACCGCCCTGGTTCTGGATGCAGACCTCTGCCGCTTCGCGGAAGAGCTTGTCGCGATCCGAATCGTCCGCCGGTTCGCCATCGGCCGCGCCCGCTTCGAGGGCTTCCTGCGCGCGCACTCGCTCGATGATGTCCGGCTCCGACGTCCCC
>JAYEKC010000399.1:0-2284 GCA_034716715.1 Gemmatimonadota bacterium
TCGCCGTCGGTGGTGAGGAAGTCGGTGAACCGCGACGCGAAGTTGCCCGACATGTGCCAGACGATCATCGCGATCGAATTCGAGGTCGAATTCGGGCGCGCGTTGACGTCCCCTCCGGTCATCTGCGCGAACGTCCCCTCGGCGTATGCCTTGTAGCGGCGAAACTCGGCCTCGATGGCCGACACGGATGCCCTGCTCATGAACTCCCCTTCGGCCCGGGGGATGACCGCGCCCTGGAGGAAGGTAATGGATGTCGCCTTCCCCCCTCATCCCTCACTCCTTACCCCTCACCACCCCTCACCCCTCACCCTCACCACCCGTTGCGCCCCTCACCGCTGCGCCGGCCATACCACCCCTTGATGCCCGCGCACCACCGAGCCGATCCCGCGGTACACGAACTTCTGCACCCGCTTCCCTTCGTATGTCTCGGTGGTGAAGATGTTGCCCTTCGAGTCGGTGGCGATGGAGTGCACGGCGAACCACATGCCCGGCTGCCGCCCGCCGTCGCCGAACGACGTCAGAATCTCGAGGGACTTCCGGTCCATCACGTACACGCGCTCGTTCTTCCCGTCGGCGAGGTAGATGTACTGCTGCTGCGGGTCGCGGGAGAACGCGATGTCCCACACGCTGCCGTCGCCGAGCGTGCGCGGCGCGATGCGCACCTCTTTCACGAACTTCCCGTCCTTCTGGAACACCTGGATCCGGTCGTTCGGCCGGTCGCACACGTACACGAGCCCGTCGTCCGACGGCACGGCGCAGTGCACCGGCGTGCGGAACTGGTCGATGAGCGGCGCGTCGGGGTTGTACGGCCCGTAGTTCGAGTCGCTCGGCACGTTGCCGTACGCGCCCCAGAACCGCTTCATCGCGCCCGTCTTCATGTCGATCACGGCCACGCGGTGGTTGGCGTAGCCGTCGGCGATGAACGCCTCCTGCGCCTTGTAGTCGAAGTTGATGCGCGCCACGCGGCCGAAGTGGTTCGTCGCCTTCGAGTCCGTGGGCTGCCCGGGCACGCCGATCGTGCGCAGGTACTTGCCGTCGTGCGTGAACTCGAGGATGTGCGAGTCGGGCCCCTGCCCCGTCTGCGCGTTGCCGCCGCCGTTGCCGCCGATCCAGACGTTGCCCTGGTCGTCCACGGAGATGCCGTGGTTCGACGTGGGCCACACGTAGGAGCCGTCCTTCGGCGGGCCGCCCCACGCGTTCACCACGTTGCCCGCGGGGTCGAACTCGATCACGGGCGGCGCCGGCACGCAGCACTCCGAGAGCGGCGGGTTCTGCGCCGCCCCGATTTCCCGGGTCGCGTCAAACGTGTCGTTGCGGTGGACGATGAACACGTGGTCGCGCGCGTCCACGCCCACGCCGATGACGTTGCCCATCACCCAGTGGTTGGGCAGCGGCTTGGGCCAGCGCGGATCCACCTCGAACTTCGGCGCCTGGATCATCTGCGCCTGCGCCCGCGCGTCGAGCGCCCGCTCACCGGCGGCCAACGTGCCGATCGTGACGGCAAACCCCGCCGCAATGAGGACCGTGCGACGCCGGATCATCGGCCGCTCCCGGGCCACAGCACGCCCTGGTTGGCCTTGGTGACGGCGCCCACGCCGCCAAAGACGAACTTCTGCACGCGCTTGCCCTCGTAGGTTTCGGTCGTGTAGAGGTTGCCCTTCGAGTCCGTCGCCACGGAGTGCACCGCGTAGAACGTACCCGGCACGCGGCCGCCGTCGCCGAAGTTGGTGAGCTCGGCGAGCGTCACGCGGTCGAGGATGCGCACCTTGTCGTTCATCCCGTCGGCCACGTACAGGTAGCGCTGGTTGGCATCGCGCGAGAGCGCGATGTCCCACACCGAGCCTTCGCCCAGCGTGTTCGGCGCAACCGTCGCCTCCTTGATGAACGTCCCGTCGAGCCCGAACACCTGGATGCGGTCGTTGCCGCGGTCGCACACGTAGAGGAGCCCGTCCTTCGACGTCTCGACGCACGCCACGCCGTTGAACTGGCCCGGCGTCGAACCGGGCGTGTACGGGCCCTGCGGCGCGTCGTTCGGTTCGCGGCCGTAGGCGCCCCAGAACTTCCTGAACGCGCCCGTCGCCGCGTCCACCGCCACCACGCGGCGGTTGCGGTCGCCGTCGGCGATGAACGCGGTGGCGCCGTCGGAACTGAACGCGATGCGCGTGGCGCCCCCGAACATCTCGGTGCTCATGCTGTTGGGCGGAAGTGCAGGCGCCGCCCCGCGGCCCCCGCGGCCGCCGCGCCCGCCGCGACCTTGCGGAGCCGTCGCGAACGCCGCGCGCCC
>JAYEKC010000400.1:0-2283 GCA_034716715.1 Gemmatimonadota bacterium
GACCGTCTTTGGAGTGCGCGAGGACGAGGGCGCCGGGGTCGTGGTGGCGGTCACCGAAGGGTCAGTGCGGGTGACCACGGCCACCGACAGCGGTGTTGTCCTTAACGCCGGACGTGCGGTAACCGTCAGCATGGATGGCCGGGTGCGCCCACGGGCCGAGGCCGCAACGCCCGCCGACCTCGCGTGGGCCACCGGGGAACTGGTATTCCGCGACGCCCCGATGGCCCGCGTCCAGGCCGACCTCCGGCGCTGGTATGGTGTAGTACTTCTCGTTCCCCAACCTGAGCTGGCCCAACGCCGCCTCACTGCCACGTTCCGGCGCGATTCGCGCGAACAGGTGCTGACCGTGCTCTCGCTCAGCCTGGGCGCGACGTACGAGGTGCGCGGCGACACGGCCGTCCTCCGCTCGCGCGCCGCCCGTTAGGCGTGGTCCCCCAGGCCGCCGGGGAGCTCGGAAGGCGGCTCGCGCGCGGCGCCCTCGTCGTGGCGCTCAGCGTGGCGATGGGCCATGGGCTCGACGCGCAGACGTCGGCGCCTGCGTCCGGCGCGACCGTCCTCGACCGTCCGCTCGTGCTGCACGTGCGCGGGCTGTCATTGCGCGACGCCATCGACCGCATTGCCGCCGCGGCCGGCCTCCGGATCTCGTACAGCGCCGACGTGCTCCCGCTGGACCGGGCCGTCCGGGCGGCACCCGAGACGGGCACGGTGGGCGGGCTCCTTGGCGCGGTCCTGGCGGGAGTTGCGGTGCGGCCGGTGGTGGCCGGGTCGGACCAGGTCGTGCTTGCCCCGCCCGGCCGGGCGCCACGCGAAGGCGCTGCGGGCGACACGGCAATGGTGGCCGCGGCGTTGGATCGCGTCGTAGTGACGGGCTCCACGGCAGGGCGGATCGAACGGGCCCTCACGCTTGGCACATCCGTGATCGAGGGGCGCGACCTCGCCGCGACCGGCGCCCGCAACATGGCTGCCGCGCTCGACCTCGTCGCGCCCGGCGTGTGGGTGTGGCCCCAGTCGCCGACGTCGGTGGTGACCCGGTTCGGGAGCATCCGCGGCGCCAGCTCCTTCGGAGCGAACTCCCCCAAGGTCTACGTCGATGGCATCGCCGTCGCCAACCCGCTGCTCGTGGCCGGCTTCGACCCGGAGAACATCCAGCGCATCGAGGTGATCCGCGGTCCGCAGGGAGCCGCGCTCTACGGCGCCGACGCCATCAGCGGCGTGGTGAACATCGTCACCCGGCGCGACCTGGCCTCCTCCGGCGAGCGCATCCGCGCGAGTTCCGACGCCGAGGTGGTATCGACCAACTACGCGCCAACGGCGGCGTTCGGCCAGTCGCACCGGCTGGGGATGGACCTCGGGACTCCCCTGCGGTCGGCACAGGTCTCGGTCGGCGCCTCGAACCTCGGAGCCCTCTACCCCGGCGCCACGAGCGGGTCCGCCCAGGGCAGCATGACCGCCCGCCTCATCGGCGCCCGAACGTCGTTCACCGGCACGGCGCGCTTCTACGACGCGTGGGTGGGCGCGGCATCGAACCCCGTGCTTGCCACCCCGGACGGCGCGGCGGCGGGTGCCGCTCCCGCCGCACAACCGCAATCGCTCCGGGAGTACACTGTTGGCGGGACGATCCAGCACGCGGGCCTGGGCCGGTGGAGCCAGACGGCGGTGCTGGGGGTGAACGGCTACGTCCTCAACAACGTCGCGAACGACTTCACGCCGTTTCCCTCGAGCGCCGATTCGGCGCTGCGCGCCGCGCGAGGGGCCGCCCTGCGGACAACGCTCCGGATGAGCACCACGGCCCGGTTTGGCGATGACGCGGCCGGCGGAGCGATCACGCTGGCGGCCGAGCATTCGGCCCTTCGGCAGCAGACGGCGGACATCGACCTGGCGTGGGAGGGGCCGACGGCCGGACCCACTGCGCTGGTGCGGCCGCGATCGGAGCGGTGGTGGGCCCTCGGATCGCACGGCGGGGACAGCGGCACGCCGGCGTCGGCGGTGGAATGGGTGTCCGATGCCGGCGTGCTGGCGCAGGCCGACCTGGCGTTTCACGACACGTGGTTCGTCACGGCGGGGGCGCGGGTCGAGCGCAACGACGGCTACCTGACTTCGAGCCGACTGAATGCGTTGCCGAGCCTCGGGGCGGCGTGGGTCGGGAACGTGGCCGGCGCGACCGTGAAGTTGCGGGCGGCCTACGGTCGCGGGATGCGGGCGCCGAGATCGGCGGCGCGCGAGACGCTGCTCGGCGCGATGCGTGGCGCCGGGTATACGCGCGACCTGGGCCCCGAGGAGCAG
>JAYEKC010000401.1:0-2283 GCA_034716715.1 Gemmatimonadota bacterium
CGGAAGCGTCGCGGAGGGGCGGCCGTGCAGGTGGTGGCGCGCGCCCGGGCGGTGCGGACGACGGTGCGGACGACGGAGCGGCCGTCGGCGCGGGCGACGGCGCGGGGGGCGGCGCGGGCGTCCGCGGGGTTGTCGCGGCGGACGCGTGCGCGTCCTCCGTCAGTCCGATGCGGGCGCCGGCACGCGCCAGCGTATCGAGCGTGGAGAAGATGCCGGCAAAGTCGTCCGCACCCAGCACGCGCTTGCCGTCCCGGGCCTCGGCGAGCAGCCCTTCCAGGTCGTGGCAGGTGGCCTCGATGTCGCTCAGGCCCACGGCGCGTGCGGCGCCCTTCAGCGTGTGCGCACCGCGAAATACCGCCATCAACCGCTCAGGGTTGGTCGGTTCGCGCTCGAGCACCAGCAGGTCGGCGTTCATCGCGCGCAACTGGTCGTCCAGTTCCTGCCGGAACGTGGCCGCGAGGCGACGGTTCAGGGCATCGCCCATCACGCGCGCGGGGCCGCCCCCGATGCGCGGCCCGCAACTCCGACGAGCGCCGCCAGCCGCGCGCCCAGCTCGTTGAGGTCCCGCGCCGCCTGTTCCGTCTGACGCGTGGAGGCCAGGTTCTGCTGCATCGCCTGGCGGATGCTGGTCATCGCCTCCCGGATCTGGATGATGCCGCCGGCCTGCTGGCCGGCGGAAGCCGCAATCTGCGCGCCCGCCTGCGCCGCGTCGGCGACGGCGTCGGCAAGCCGCTGGATGGCGTCGCCGGCCTCCTGCACCTGGGCCGCCACGGCCGTCGCCTGCTTGGTGCCTTGCTCCGTGGTCATCACGGCCGATCCCGTGGCGCGCTGGATCTCACCAAGGATCTGGCGCACCTGCACCGTGGCCTTCTTCGACTCGCCCGCCAGCGCCTTGATCTCGCCCGCCACCACGGCGAATCCCCGTCCATGCTCGCCCGCGCGCGCCGCTTCCACTGCCGCGTTCAACGCCAGGAGGTTCGTCTGCTCGGCGATGTCATTGACGCTGGCGATGATCTCGCCAATGGCCTGCGCCTGTTCCGCCAGCGCGAGGATGCTCTCGGCTATGGACTCCACCTGCTGCCGGACGGCCTGCACGCCGGCAACCGACGCCTCCACCGCCTGCCGCCCGGCCGTCCCCATCTCGGCCGCCCGGCTGGCCGTGGCCGCCACCGCCGTGGCCCGCTCGGCCGACTGCGTGGCCGTTTGCGCCACCTCCTCCACGGTGGTCACGGTCTCCGACACCGCCGCGGACGTTTCGCTCGTGCCCGACGTCTGCTGCGTGGTGGCGGCGAGAATCTCGGCGGTGCTGCTGGCCAGCACGGCCCCGGTCTCCCGCAACGGGCGCGTGACGGCGCGGGCGAGGAGCACGGCCGCGGTCACGCCCACGGCGAGCACCACGATGCCGAGGATCACGAGGAGCGTGCGCGTTCCGTCCACCAGGGCGCGCGCGTCCTCCGACGCTGCGTTGGCTGTCACGGTCATCCGGGCGACGCCGTCCTCTACGGTTGTGCTCACCTGCTCGCGCAGCAGCGCGGTCACCTCCTCGCGGACGCGGATCGCGTCCGCCAGGCGGCCCTGGCGCGCCAGGGCGAGGGCCCGGGCCGACGAATCGTCCCACGCCCGGAGCGACACCAGGGCCCGGTCCCAGATGCCGCGAAGGTCGCCGGTCGTGCTCGCGTCCCTGAGCGCCGTCAGCGAGGCCCGCGTGAGGGCGATGCTGCTGTCGCGGGCGCGCAGCCACTCGGGCGTCGCCCGCAGCAGGGCGCCGAGGTAGCCGATGTTGGCTTGGCGGAAGTCCGACCGCGCGCGCTCGGCGCGCGTCACGCCCGCCAGGTCCGTGGCAATCAGCGTCTCATACGTGCCAGACACGCGCCGCGCGGCGATGATCGCGCTGGCGATCGCGATCGCGACGAGCGCCAGGGCAACGGTGAATCCCGCGGTGATGCGGCGGCCTACGGTCCATTGCATCGTGCGCTCCGGTCAATCGGTGTTGAGCAGTGCCGCCGCGTCGAGCACCACCACGGCGTCGGTCGTGATGCCGCGCACGAAACGGCGGTTCGCGGCCAGGTCGTCGCGCGGCGGAGCCAGCGTGGCCGCGCGAATCTCGCGGGTATCGCGCAGGGCGCCGGCCAGCAGCCCGCGCAGCCGGCGTCCATCGTCGAGGACCACGATCCAGGCGCGGTCGTCGAGTCCGTCGGCGGCGAGGCCAAGCGCCAGGCGGAGGTCGATCACGGGGAGCAGTGCCCCGCGCCAGACGGTGAGTCCCGAGCCGGCGGAGCCGCC
>JAYEKC010000402.1:0-2283 GCA_034716715.1 Gemmatimonadota bacterium
TCCAGCGCCTCCACCGGGTGGTTCTCGGCCGACAGCACGCGCTCGCGCGTCTGTCCGTTGGCAAGCCTTGCCTCGAGCCGGCACGGGTAGCCGCGATTGAGCATGCTCGCCGGCACATAGACGCCCAGCTCGCCCCAGCCGGTCTCGACCGGCTCCACGTGCAGCTCCCAGCGCATCTGCACCTCGTCTTCGGTCGGTCGCACGGTCAGTGTGCAGCTTCCGCGGTCGGTCTCGTTGCTGAGCACCACCGAGGCGCCGTCGGGCGACCGCTCGGTCGTCCGCTCAGAGCCCCGGAAGCTCACGAGCGCCTGGTTCAGCCCATGCCGCGCGACGTAGAAGTAGAAGCGCTCCAGCAGCGGCCGATCGCCGGCGTAGAGCGTCTGCAGGCCGGAGGTGCTCGTCTGCACGGTCCACGGCCTAACGGTGACCTGCTCGACACCGGTGTGTGACATCTCCACGCCGGGCCTGTGCGGCCGGCCCGGAGACGGGGGCTCGTCGGGCAGCTCCACGGTGTCAGTCGCCACGGCTTCGGCGTCGCCGCACGTCGCACGAACCGCGACAGTCCCCGCTCGCTCCGCGTCGGCGGTGCGCTCGATGGGGAAGAGCAGCCGGCGGCCGCCGTGTATGACGTACTCGCCCCGGCGACCGTACCCCTCCCGCTCAACGGCCTGCCAGCCCCGCGGCAGTTGCTCGAAGGCCGGGGTCAACTCGGTTGCGCCGGCCTCGAAGCTGTGAACATCCAGCGCCACGCACTCCCCCAGCAGCTCGTCGTGCACACCGGTGATCTGCACGCCGACCGGCGCCAGCTCCGGCTCGGGAGCGCGCTCCAGCGCCTCCACGGCCTCCGCCAGCCGCGAGGCCGGCATGCGCAGATAGACCGGGCTCGGCGTGAGGGTCAGCGTCAGCCGGCCGTCAGCATCGGTCGCGGCGGCAGGGTTGCCCATGACGTCCAGCGCCTCATCGGGAGACAGCTCTGCCGCGAGCGTCGGGCGCCGCCCCTGCAGTCCGATAGCCCACACGGCGATGATCCCCCGGTCACGCCGCCGGAAGGCATAGCAGCGGGCGGAGCCGTTGGCGACAGACCTGACGGGGCGCGCGCCGTCGAGGATCGACTCGGCGACGGCAAGTGCGGCGCACGCGGGTAACGGGGGGCCGTCATTCTCGCACAGGGCGTAGGCGTACTCGTAGCTGCCGTGCAGAAGGTAGTAGAACATCCGCACGTCCTCGATCGCGTGGACGATGTAGAGGCGCGCGGTCATGTCGGTCGCCACGTCGATCGGCACCGGGCGGCCGTAGGTGCTGAAGTACCGCGGCTGTCGCATGCGGTTGAAGGGGGTGGCCGGTCCGATGCCCGCTTCGGTGTCCCACAGCGGCTTGACCTCGCCGTACTCGCCCATCAGCTCGCGGATACCGGCGATCTGGCGGCGCAGCTCCTCATCGAAGTCAAGTACCGCGGTCCCGCCACCGGGCGGATACAGGTGCGCCGATACTGCGTCGACGTACTGCAGACCGCCTGCCTCAAAGACCGGCTCGTACCAGTGCCCCGCCGACGGCGGCCCGCAGACGCCCACGATCACGCAGTCCGGGTCCGCCTCCTTCGCGGCCTCCCGCGCCGCGCGCAGCACACGGACGTAGACGTCCGCCTGATCGGGGCGCAGGCCGCCGTAGGGCTCGTTGAGCACCTCCCAGTGCGAGATACGGCCGCGGTAGTGCCCCACCGTCGCCCGCACGTAGCGCCGCCAGGCCGACAGCTCCTCGTCGCCCCACTTCCCCATGGGCACCTCCAGCCACGCCGGCGCCCTGCCGCCGAGCATGCCCACGATCGACAGGCCATGCTCCCGCGCGAGGTCGATGTGCTCGTCGCGCCACTCGAACGCGCCGGGTTCGGGCTCGACTGAGGACCACAGGGTCGCGTCGCTGATGTTCCCGCCCCACAGGCGCTCCCAGCGCATCCCCATCTGCTCGGCCAGGCGCGGGAAGTGCGGGTTACGCAGGATGGCGTGGATGCCGAAGATCGAGTCCTCGGCCCCGCCGACCCGCGACGGGCGCGGAACCACGCCAAACGTCAGTTCCCGCTGCAGATCGCCCGCCTCGATTCGCAGGCGATACATGCCACGGCGCGGCGGATCGATGGACAGTGACGCGTGATGCTCGCGACGGCCCGCCGGGAGGAGCGTTACGTCGGTGTTCATGACCTGTGCGCCATCTTGATGTGTGACCGTGACTGCGGCCGTCCGCTCGGTGGGGACCGCGTCCAGCGCCACAGCATCCAGCCGCAGTTCG
>JAYEKC010000403.1:0-11719 GCA_034716715.1 Gemmatimonadota bacterium
CTCGGCCCGGTCGTGCGCGCGCGTGGCCATCAGTCGGCTTCCCCCTTCAGCTCACGGGTCATCAGTTCGACCAGGGCCCACCGAGCCGGCTGGCGCTCGAAGAGCACGCGGTGCACGGCGGCGACGATTGGCATGTCGACGCCTTCCCGCTCGGCGAGGGCCCGCGCGCTGCGCGTGGTCGTCACGCCTTCGGCCACGGTGTCGCGACCGGCCATCACTTCCGCCAACGAGCTTCCGCGCCCGATGTCGAGGCCCACAGACCGGTTCCGAGAGAGCGACCCGGTGCAGGTCAGGACGAGGTCGCCGACGCCGGCAAGGCCCGCAAAGGTCGCGGGCGCCGCGCCGAGCCGGACCCCGAGCCGCGTGATCTCGGCCAGCCCGCGCGTGATGAGGGCGGCGCGCGCGTTGAAGCCCAGGCCGAGGCCGTCGGAAATGCCGGTGGCCACGGCCATGACGTTCTTCAGCGCTCCCCCGAGCTCAACGCCCGTGACGTCGTCGTGCGTGTACACGCGAAAACTCGGCGAGCTGAAGGCCGCCTGAGCGCGCTGCGCCGCCGCGCCGTCCGCCGAAGCGGCCACGATGGCCGTTGGCTGCCGCGCGGCCACTTCCGCGGCAAAACTGGGGCCGGAAAACGCGACCACGGGCCGGCCCGGCAGCTCGGCCGCGGCGACGTCGGTCATGAGGGCGAACGTCTCCTGCTCGATGCCCTTCGTGGCCACGACGAGCGTGGCGTCTGCGGCCACCGCCGGCGCGCACGCCCGGGCCACGTGCCGCAGGACGTGACTTGGCGTGGCCAGCACCACGAACCCGGCCCCGCCCAGCACCTCGCCTTCATCGTGCGAGGCGCGAACGTTGCCGGCGAGCGCGACGCCGGGCAGGAAGCGCGGGTTCTCGTGCCGGGCATTGATCGCGTCGGCGACGTCGGGCTCGAACGCCCAGATCGCCACGTCGTGCGAGTTCTCCGCCAGCACCGACGCCAGCGCGGTGCCCCACGCGCCCGCTCCCACCACGGCGCACTTCACGATGCCGCCCCGCCGGCACGGCCGATCCGGCGCTCCGTTCCCGTGCGCAGGCGCTGGAGGTTGGTGCGGTGCGTGTAGACGACGAAGACGGCCACGGCGATGCCCGCGTAGAACCCCGGCGTCCGGCCGGCGCGCAGCCATTCCGCCACTGGAACGACGGCGGCGCCGATGAGGGAGGCGAGCGAGACATAGCGCGTGGCCGTGACGACGGCGAGGAACGCGACGAACGCGGCGAGCATCGCGACGGGTGTCACCGCCAGGAAGACGCCGGCGGCGGTTGCGATGCCCTTCCCGCCGCCCTTCCAGAGCAGGAACACCGGACGGGCATGGCCGAGGATCGCCACCGCCCCGCACCCCAGCGCCCACCAGGTGGCGGCATTCCCCGACGCGCCGACCAGGCGCGGCGCGAGCAGGGCTGGCGCCGCGCCCTTGAGGGCGTCCACGACGAGCACGACGAGTGCGGGCGCGAGCCCAAGTTCGCGATACACGTTCGTCGCGCCGAGGTTGCCCGATCCCACAGTTCGGAGGTCGATGCCCCGCAGCCACCGGCCCGCGAGATACGCGCTGGGGATCGAGCCCGCGACGTACGCACCGGCGAGCGTGAGCGCGGCCGCCGCGGAGTCGTTCACGCCGACTTGCGCCGCAGGAGGATTCGCAGCGGATTGCCGCGGAAGCCGAACTGCTCGCGGAAGCCGTTGTGCAGGTAGCGCACGTAGTGTTCCGCGACGAGTTCCGGATGGTTGCCGAACACGGCGATGGACGGCGGCACCGCCCGCACCTGGGCCGCGTAGATGAGCTTCACCTCGTGTCCGGCGGCCTGCGGCGGCTGCAACCGCGCGATGAGCGCGCCAAGGACGTCGTTGACGACCGACGTCGACACGTGCTTGTGCCGCTCGGCGTCCACCTCGAGCACGAGGTCGAGCACCTTCGCGACGCGCTGGCCCGTGACGGCGCTCGTGAAGATGAACGGCACGAACTTCAGGAACGGCGCCTTCTCCCCGCATTCCTTCTCGAAGTGTGCCGCGGTCTTGTCGCCCTTTTCCTTGATGTCCCACTTGTTGACCACGACGATGAGGGCGCGCCCGGCATCCCACGCCAGCGTGGCGATCTTGAGGTCCTGGTTGTGCAGCCCCTCCGTCGCGTCCACGACCAGGAGGCACACGTCCGCCCGCTCGATGGCGCGCCGGGTGCGCAGCGAGGAGTAGAACTCCACGCCGTCCTCCACCCGCGACTGGCGGCGCAGGCCCGCGGTGTCGACGAACACCAGCTTCCGCCCGTGGTACGTCATCGGCGAGTCGATGGCGTCGCGCGTGGTGCCCGCCTCCGAGCTCACGACGAGGCGATCCTCGCCGAGCAGCCGGTTGATGATCGACGACTTCCCGACGTTCGGACGCCCGACCACCGCCACGCGGAGCGCGTCCTCGTCCGCCTCGGGCTCCGCGTCGGGCAACCGGCGCACCAGCTCGTCCAGCAGGTCGCCGGAGTTCTTGCCGTTGGCCGCCGACACCGGCACGGGGTCGCCCGCACCGAGATTGTAGAACTCGTAGTGGTCGGTGGCCGCGGGGTCGTCGACCTTGTTGGCGACGAGCATCCACGGCTTGCCCGCCGCGCGCAGCATCGCCACGATGCCGGCGTCGCTCGGGTGCACGCCGGCGGTCGCGTCCACGACGAGCAGGAGCAGGTCGGCCTCCTCGATCGCCATCCCAACCTGGCGGCGGATCTCGACGTCCATCTGGTGCGTCGAGTCCTCCCGGAGGCCGCCAGTATCCACCAGCCAGAAGTCGCGACGGTTCCATTCCGCCGCGGCGAAGTGCCGGTCGCGCGTGGTTCCCGCCTCGTCGCTGACGATCGCGGCGTCGGAACCGATGATCCGGTTGAACAGCGACGACTTGCCGACGTTCGGCCGCCCGATGATGGCCACCACCGGGCGGCTCATCGCGCCTCCTGCACCGTGGGTGCGGCCTCGCCCGCCGCCATCACGTCGATGAAGTCGTACGACGGCTCCACGGGAACGGGCACGGCGGCCCGCACCGCGTCGAGCGTCGCGTCGTCGAGGAACACGCCCGACTCGTTCATTGTCTCGGCGGGAATGAGCGCGAGGTCGAGATCGGCACGCCCCGCGAGCGCCCGGATGACGTCGGCGCCCACCAGCAGGCCCGCCGCCGTGGTCGTCGGCCCGAAGAGCGAGTTCGTGGTCTCGATGACCTCGAACCGGGCGCCCGTGGACGCCGCCAGCTGCTCCAGGAGCGGCGGCATCAGCGGCGCCATGGAGGCGCCCGTGACCACGCCGATACGCTGGCCCACGAGGCGGGGGAGCCGTGCGGTGCCTTCGGCCACGCGGGCGCGCAGCGACGCAACCGCACCCACACCGTTCTCGATCTGCTCGAAGTCGCCGTAGAACGCGGCGTCGGGGAGTTCCCGGCCGGCGAGCAGGTAGAGTTCGTCGGACCCGAACGCCCAGGTCGTGGCACGCTCCGCACGGGCGCGCGCGCCCCAACGGTGCGCGGCGTCGAGGAGCGCGCCCGCCGATTCCCGGTCCATCGAGCGGCCCGTGTACAGGTGCGAGAATTGGGTGAGCCCCACGGGCACGATCGCGACGGAGCGCACGGCCGCGCCGAGGTTCCAGAGATCGGTCAGGGACTGCTCGAGCACGGCTCCATCGTTCAACCCCGGCACGATGACCATCTGGCAGTGGAATTCGATGCCACCCGCGGCCAGCATGCTGAGTTGCTCGACGATGTTGGGCACGCGGGGGTTGTTCAGCAGCACCTTGCGCGCTTCCCACGGCGTGGCGTGCACCGACACGTAGAGCGGCGAGAGCCGGTATTCGAGGATCCGGTCGATGTCCCGCTGCTTCAGGTTCGAGAGCGTCGCGAAGTTTCCGTACGCGAACGACAGCCGATAGTCGTCATCGCGGATGTAGAGCGGGCGCCGCAACCCCTTCGGCAGTCCCTCGACGAAACAGAACTCGCAGCGGTTGGCGCACCTGCGCACCGTCGGCGGCTCCAGTTCGACGCCCAGTGGCTCCCCCTCCGGGCGTTCGACATCGAAGATCACCGCCGCGCCGTCCGGCAGCCGGGCCTCGACCTCAAAGGCATCCTCGGCGGTCGCGAACTCCCAGTCGAGGAAATCGTCCACGGCGCGCCCGGAAACCGAGAGGATCTCGGTGCCCGGGATGATACCCATCTCTTCGGCCGCGCTTCCCGCGGCGACCCGGGCGACTCGAACCATGTGATGTAAAATGTCAGACGAGAGGTCGGAACGCAATCTCCAGAAAGGACTTGCGCCGACCTACAGCTTGGCGTTGCGGAGCGCCTCCGCTCGTATCTCGTCTGGGGTTCGCCCGGTCTCGGCGGATACTCGCGCGACGTCGTCGAACTCGGGCTTGCCCCGTGTGCTCCCGTTCGGAAGCGTCACGACCTTCACCCGAACCGGGTGGCCGAACGCCGCCGACTCGCGCTGCGTCCGGGCAAGCTCGGTCCGCTCGGCCCTGGAGCGGCGCACGCCGATCGTGGTCGTGGCGGCGAAGAGGCGCGCCTCGAGCTGCTCCGCGTCGGCCGGCCGGCAGAGCACCTCCACCCGCGTCCCGGGCCGGCCCTTCTTCATGATCGTCGGCAGGAGCGCCACGTCGAGCGCGCCCGCGGCCCGGAGGGCGTCGGCGGCGGCGGCCAGGTATTCGCCGCTCATGTCGTCCACGTCGCAGGCGAGCAGCACAACCGGCTCGCCCCCGGCAGACGAGGCTGTCACTTCGGCGAGCGTGACGCGGAGGACGTTCGCCCGCCCGGCGAACTCCTTCGTCCCTGCGCCAAATCCCGTCCGCAGCGGGCGGTACGTGGCAGGCACGCCCGGCGCCGCCAAGGTCCGCATCAGCACCGCACCCGTTGGGGTGGTGAGCTCTCCGCTGCCGGGCGGCCCCTGTGCCACGTCGAATCCCTCGACCAGACGCACCACGGCAGGAGCGGGAACCGCCATCCGGCCGTGCGCCGCATCGACGAATCCGTCGCCCAGCGCGATGACGCCGCACCGCACGGCCTCGACGCCAAGCAGGTCGAGGCCCCACGTGCTGCCCACAACGTCGAGGATGGCGTCCACCGCCCCGACCTCGTGCAGGTGCACCTTCTCCACGGTGGTGCCGTGCACGGCCGCTTCCGCCTCCGTGAGGAGCTCGAACGCCCGGTTCGCGCGCGCGCGAACACCCGGGGGCGCCGCCGACGAGTCCACGATCGCCTTGATGTGCTTGAGGTGGCGGCCGTGCGGCTGCGGCGGGATGTCGAAGTCCACCTTCCAGGCGGCGATGCCCGCGCGCTGGACGCGCGTCGTGCGAACGCCCACGCCGTCCAATCCCAGCGCCGCCGGGAGGGCGTGGAGCCAGGCCTGGTCGACGCCCAGGTCCAGAAGCGCCCCCAGCATCATGTCACCGGCGATTCCGGAGGCCGGTTCGAGGATTGCCACCCGCGTCATGCGTCGAAAGCTAGCGAGCGTCCGCGTGGGTTACGGGCGTACTCGCACGCCGGCGGCCCGGACACGCTACCACCGGTACGAGGCGCCGGATCCGGTGTTGAACACCACGACGCGCGCATCGGGCGTCACCACTCCCTCGCGCACGAGCATTCCCGCCACCGCCAGTCCGCAACCTCCCTCCGGCGCGGCGTCGATGCCGCTCGTGGAGGCCAGCCTGAAGGTGTCCGTGCGAATCGTGTCCTCGTCCACGGCGAAGGCCGCCCCGCCGCTCTCGCGCAGCGTGCGAAGCACCATGCGATCGCCGAGCGGCCCGGGTACCCTCAGCCCGCTGGCGTGAGTGACCGGGTTTTCCCAGGGCGTGGCGCGATCGGCCCCGTCGCGCATGGCGCGGACGAGTGGGGCGCATCCGGCCGCCTGGGCCACCACCATCTTCGGCAGGCGGGCGTCCTTCGGGAGCCACCCCCACTCCATCATCTCGTGAAACGCCTTCCAGATGCCGATGGTCCCTTCCCCACCGCCGGTGGGATAGACGATGGCGTCGGGGAGGTCACCCCAGCCGAACGCCTCGGCGATTTCGTAGCCCATCGTCTTCATGCCCTCGACGCGATACGGCTCGCGCACCGTGGCGACGTTGAAGTACCCGGACTCGGTCGCGAACTGCATCGTGGCCTTGCCGGCGTCGCCGATGTGGCCGTCCACCAACTCGAGTTCGGCGCCGTACGCGCGGATCGAACCGAGGATCGGCGGCGGCGTCGTGCGCGGTGCGTAGACGCGCGCCGGCATCCGGGCGGCCGCCGCATAGGCGGCAAGGGCGATGCCGGCGTTCCCGGCGGTGGGCACGCACACGCCGGGCAGTCCGAGCGCCTTTGCCCGCGTCAGCGCCATGCACAGGCCCCGCGCCTTGAAGCTCGCCGTCGGGTTGAGGCCCTCGTCCTTGATCCAGACCCGCGCGACGCCGGCGGCCTTCGCGAACTCCGGCACCTCCGTGAGCGGCGTCATGCCCTCGCCGAGGGTCACGCGGGTCTCGCCGTCGCGAACCGGCATCGTCGCGGCGTACCGCCACATCGTCGGTTCCGCGGTCACGGCGCTGCGCGGCGCAGGAGCGAGCCGCGCCATCAGGGGCTGCCCACAGTCCGGACAGAGGGAGGCCAGCCGGTCGCCGGCGGTTGAATACGTGCACGACGAGCAGTGGAGGGACCAGGGGTGGGCAGTCATTCTGGTTGGGCGGGTGATGGAGGAACCGGAGCGGTCGCGTCCGGCGCGTCGGGCGCGCTCGAGCCCGGTGCGGCGGGATCAGAGCTACGCAGGGCAATAAGCAGTCGTTCGGCGGCGGGCCGGGAGAAACCGGGGAGGGCGGCAATCTCGTCGGCCGATGCCTCGCGCACGCCCTGCAGCGAACCGAAGCGGGCCAGGAGGGCCCGCCGCCGGGTGGGGCCGATGCCGGGGATCTTGAGGAGCTCCGACGTCACGGTGCGCAGCCGCCGTCGCGTGCGGTTGTACCCGACGGCCGTGCGGTGCGCCTCGTCGCGGAGCCGCTGGAGGAGCCGCAAGCCCGGTGCGCGGCGCGCGAGACGAATCGGCTCGCCGCGGCCCTTGAGGAATACCTCCTCCTCGCGCTTCGCGAGGGCGGCAACGGGCATCTGGTCGAGTCCCACCGACGCGAGCGCGTCGACGGCGGCAGACAGCTGGCCCTTGCCGCCGTCCACCACGACGAGGTCGGGGAGCGCCTTGGACTCATCGAGGCGCCGCCGGAAGTAGCGCGTGACCACTTCGCGCATGGAAGCGAAGTCGTCGGGGGCCTGCTCTCCCTCGAGCGCCTTGATCCGCATGGTGCGGTACTCCGACCGCCGTGGCCGGCCGTTTTCGAACCACACCACGGACCCCACATTGTCGCGCCCTTGCGACGTCGAGTTGTCGAAACAGACCATCGCGCGCGGGATCTTGTGGAGCCCCAGTTCGCGGCCGAGGGCGTACACGGGGTCGGCTGCGCGCTCGTCGGCTTCGAGCCCCTCGAGGCGGAATTCCTCGAGCAGGTGGCGCGCGTTCTGCTCGGCCACGTCGAGCAGCTCCCGACGCGGGCCCCGCTGTGGCACGCGGATCGTCGTCCCCGCTGCGACCGCCTGCACCAGCGACTGGTCGGCGAACTCGAAGGGCACGAACACGTCTGCGGCACGGTCGTCCCGCGGGAGGTACGCCGATGCCATGAACGCGCCGAGCACGTCGGCGTCCGACGCCGACTCGACGTGCTCCAGCAGCCGATGTTCCCGCGCCAGCAGCTTGCCGCCACGGATAACGAGGATCGCCACGCACGCGTCGTCGCCGTCTCGCGCATACCCGATGACGTCGCGGTCGCCGCCACCCACATCCACCAGCGGCGACGGCTCCTCGATGCGCTCCAGGTGACGGATGGCGTCGCGGAGTTCGGCGGCCCGTTCGTAGTCCATCGCGTCGGACGCCGCCGCCATCCGCCCGCGGAGGTGGCGCACGACGTCGTCGGCGCGGCCGGCGAGGAACGCGACCACCTCGTCGATCATCTCGCGGTAGTCGCGCTGCGACTGGGCGCCGACGCAGGGCCCCTTGCACCGCTTGATGTAGAAATCGAGGCACGCGCGTTCCGGCATCTCGCGCGGCATGTCGTACCGGCACGACCGCACGGTGAAGATGCGCTTCACCACGTTCAGCGCGCGCCGCATCGCCCCGACGTCGGTGTACGGCCCGAAGTACCGCGCCCCGTCGTCGAGCACGCGGCGCGTCACGAACACCCGGGGGTACGCCTCCTGCAGCGTCACCTTCACGAACGGGTACGACTTGTCGTCGCGCAGGAGGACGTTGAACCGCGGCCGGTGCTCCTTGATGAGGTTGGCCTCGAGGACGAGCGCGCTCGCCTCGTCCGGGACGACGATCGTCTCCAGCCCCACCGCCTGCTCCATGAGGGCGCGCGTCTTCACCGCCGCGTCGTCGCCCGTCACGTAGCTGCGGACACGGGCCTTGAGGCGCTTGGCCTTGCCCACGTACAGCACCGAGCCGTCGGCGGCCTTCCACAGGTACACGCCGGGCGACTCCGGCAGCGTCAGGGTGGCATTGGCCACCTGCTCCGGCAGCATTGTACTAGTTCCGCGCCCCGCCAAACCGCGCCGCGACCCGGCGCGTGACGGCGCGCGCCTCGGGCACGCGCAGCAGCATCGTCACGCTCCAGTATACAGCGCCGAACACGGCGAACACGGCGATCCCCGCCGGGAGCGGGCCCATGCCGGCCGCGGCCACCTTCACGCCGTACCCGGCCGCCGACGCGGCCAGCGCCGCCGTCCACAGCGGCGGCAGGGTTCCGCCAGGCAGGCCGGTGGAGCCGATGCGGGCGTTCAGTGCCCGCTGCAACATCAGGAACTCCAGCCACGCTGCCACGCCGGCCGTGGCCGTCAGGCCCGCCACGCCCCAGCGCGGGTCAAGCCCAAGCCAACCCGGAACGAGGAGCGCGGCGACGGCCCCAAGGACGCCCGTGATCGCGATGCGGATGAGTGCGATGCGCACGGGCGTCCGCGTGTCGTGCAGCGCGTACCAGGCCGAGTTGTAGAGACGCCCCATCGTGCCCGCAAGCAGGCCGACGGCCGACCCGGCGAGCACCGACCACACCCAGACGGTGTCGGCCCGCGCGAATCGGCCCGTCTGCAGCACCGCGCCGGCGGCGGCGTCGCCGAGGAACAGGAGCGCCGCCGACGATGGAACCACGAAGTAGGCGATCGCCCGGAGCGACACCGCGAGCCGGCTGCGGATCGCGTCCGCCACCTCATGCTCCGCATGGTGGCTCATCTCCGTGAGCTCGCTTGCCGACATCGACATGCCAAACACCGACACAGGCAGGAGCGCGATGTTCTGGGCGTACATCAGGACCGCCGCGGCGCCCGTGGTGGTGACGTACGACGCGATGAGGAGGTCCAGCCAGCCGCTGAGCTGCACCGCCCCGCGACCTAGCAACACGGGCCCGAAGTTGGACACCACCCGCCTGAACTCCCGTGCGGGCCCCGCCGCCGGCCGGCGGATGATGCCCGGCACCTCGCGCAGCACCCAGGGCACCTGCACGGCGAACTGGAGGAGGCCGCCGAGGGCGGCACCGGCGGCCACGAGGGTTGCCGCCCCGGCCTCGTCGGTCGAGGGCCCGCGCCAGACGAGCGCGCCGATGATCGCGAGGTTCCACGCCACCGGCGACGTGTAGCTCACGAGGAACCGGCGGTGCGCGTTGAGCACGCCCAGGCACCAGGCCGACATGACGAGCAGGCCGACGCCCGGGAAGAGGATCCGTACGAGCAGGACCGCGAACGCGCGCTTCTCCGCGGGGAATCCGCCCGCGATGACCGCGACGAGCCAGGGCGCGATCACGACGCCGAGGGCCACGAGCACCGCACAGACGGCCGCGAGCGCCGCGAACACCGTCCGGGCAAGCTGCGTGGCCTCCGCTTCCCTGCCTGTGGCGCGCAGGCGCGCGTACACCGGCACGAACGACGCCGACAGCACGCCCTCGCCGAGCAGGTTCTGCAACACGTTCGGGATGCGCAGCGCCGCGCTGATCACGTCGGCGGCGTCGCCGACGCCAAGGAAATGGCTCACCACCCGCTGCCGGATGAGGCCGAACAAGCGGCTCGCGAGGATGCCGGCCCCCACCGCCACGGCGCCGCCGCGGCCGTCCGCGGTGGACCCGCGGCGTGCCGCGTTCACCGGGCGCCGATGAGGGAGGTGGCGTGGATCGCCGCGCCGTCGCGCAGTCGTGCCAACAGCGGCTCGCCGTACTGCGCGAAATACGGTATGAAGTTCAGTCGGCGCTCCTGGCGCTCGCCCTCGGGCTGCAAGGAGGCGCGAATCGTGGCGAGGTCGCGCAGCGCATCCGCTTCCGCCATCGCCGCCGCAGCGCGTAGCCGCCGTTCCAGCCGCTCCACGCGGTGCAGCAACTGGTGGCGCCCACCTTCAATCACCTCCGGCGTCGACAGCGCCGCGGCGCGCGCCGCGTTCCCCACGGCCGTCACCCCGGATTCCACGGCCGCCCGAAGGGCCTCCAACGCCTCACGCACGGCCGGCGCCATCGCCCGTTCACCGATGCGTCGTTCGGCCCGGTGCGGGGCTCGAACGTCCTCGATCGTCATCCCGAGTCGCCCCAGCATCCTGTCCACGGCCGGTTCAACCACCGTCGCAGACCATCGGGGCACCACGAGCGGCGTGGGCGCCCCCATCGCCTCGGCAACGGCGCCCACCTGCGCGAAGTACGCCATTTCGCCGGGACCACCGACGTACGCGATCGTGGGGAGGATCCGGCGCTCCACGATCGGGCGCAGCAGCACGTTCGCGGACAGCACGATGTCGTCGCGCCGCGCCGCGTCCGCCGCCTGCGAGAGGGGAACGCGCTCCTTCGTGCCGCCGGAACCACGGAACACCAACGAAAGCCGCGGCACCCGCGCCACCTGCGCGCGGTAGCCGGCGCGCTCGATCGCGACGCTCCGCATGCTCACGGCCTCGTCGATGACGGCGGCCCGGCCAAGCGCTTCCACGAGCGCCGGACGCGCCGCCCCGCGCACCGCCGGGTGCCAGGCATCGAGCACCGGCATGCCGAGGGGCTCGAGGATGTGGCGGAGCAACCCCACGAATGCGCCCCCGATCGTGGCGCCCGGGGCGTAGCACGACCGCACGGCCTCCACCACGTCGCGGTGGGGCGCCGACCGCGTGGCCTCGAGGAACGCGTCCAGGGCATCCGCGGTGTCGCCGAGGGGCATCTCCCCCATGACGAGGCCTTCCGGTCCCGCCCGATCGATGCTGACGTGGCGGCACTCGGCGCCGATCGCGACGGCGGTGAAGCTGGCCTCGGCGAAATCGGCGTCGTCGGTGGCGGCCCAGAACACCGCCACGGCCGGGATGCCCGTGGCGTGCTCGAACTTGTCGGCAAGGGTCAGCGCCGAGAGCGCCTTGAGCCACGTGTAGCCGGGGCCGCCGAACAGGCCCGGCTGCTGCCCGGTGGTGACGACCACCCCATGCCCGGCGGCCACACGTTCGAGCCGCTCGCGCGCCATGCCGCTCGCGTCCATCGCGGGGCGCAGCGTTTCGAGCCAGCGGGCCCCCGGAAATCCCGCGCGAACCGCCTCGGCATGGCTGCGCCACTCCTCCGCCCCGCGCGGCCGGGGCAAGAACCACTCCCGGGGCGTTGCCCCGTCGAGGGCCGCGCGCGTGAGCGCCCCGCCGCCGAACGGCTCCATCAG
>JAYEKC010000404.1:0-2280 GCA_034716715.1 Gemmatimonadota bacterium
TTCCCGACGTGCTGGAGGCCCGGCGGAAGGCCGGGGAACTCGGCAAGGGGGCGCGTGAGCGGTACGCCAAGAACGTGAAGGCCATCCTTCAGGTTGGCGAGGCGCGTACGGCGTCGTATGCGACCGTCTTCGGCCATCCGGCCGAGCTCGTTCCGCTTCAGAACCCGTATGAAGTGCGAGCAGGCGGGAATGTCCGAGTGCGTGCGCTGGTAGATGGGAAGCCGGCCGCGAACCAGACGGTGCTTGCCGGCGGTGTGGGAACCGATGGCAGCCGGATCGCCGAGACGGCGACGCGGACGGATGCCGACGGCGTCGCCATGGTTTCGCTCACGCGGGCCGGCGCGTGGTACGTGAAGTTCATCCACATGACGCGCGTCACGGACGACCCGAAGCTCGATTACCGCTCCAAGTGGGCCACGCTCACGTTCGGCGTGCGTTGAGCTGGCGCAGACCCGATAACTGGCCCGACATCAAGGTATCCCTGACACCAGACGTACGGGTTACCCCCTCTCGCCCGGTTACCGGCAGCCATACGCTTCATCTGGTTGGGACGCCGTCGGCACACCCGACGCTATCCGACGCTGCCTTGGAGGGAGCAATGCCGCGTGTGCTCGTCATTGATGATGACTCCAAAGTGTCCGGAATCGTGCGCCGAGGGCTGGCGCTCGAGGGGTATACGGTTGACGTTGCCGCATCCGGCCCCGAGGGACTGACCATTGCACGTGACCACACGCCGGACGTCGCCATCGTGGACGTCATGCTGCCGGGGATTGACGGGTACGAGGTTTTGCGGAGGCTGCGAAATTCCTTCGAGACGCTCCCGATCCTGATGCTCACGGCCCTTGACGCGCCAGCGGATCAGGTCAAGGGCCTCGAGGTCGGCGCCGACGACTACCTGGTCAAGCCGTTTTCGCTGCCGGTGCTCGCCGCACGCGTCAAGGCACTGCTCCGACGGACGGCGATGGAACATCCGGAAGTGCTGCGGTTCGACGATCTGTCGCTCGACACGGGCACGCGGATGGCAGCCCGGGGCCACCGCGAGATCGTGTTGACCTCTACGGAATACGAAGTCCTCCGCCAGTTCCTGCTGCACCCGCGTCGAGTCCTGCCAAAGCATTTCCTCATGGACCGCGTGTGGGGCTACTCCATGGAGGGGAGTTCGAACGTGCTCGAGGTCTACGTGAAGCAGCTCCGCCAGAAACTGGAGCAGGACGGTGCGCCGCGGCTGATCCATACGTTCCGTGGGGTTGGCTACGTGCTGCGGGCTGAATCATCGTGACCATCCGCTGGCGGTTGGCGCTCTGGTACGGCGCGCTGGCCGCTGCGGTTGTCGCCACCGTGTGCGCCTACAGTTTCTACGTCTTCCGCAACTCCCAGGAAGAAGAACTGGACGCGATGCTGGCAAGTACGGTGGAACACGTGGCGGACGAGCTGACGTCCGCCGTCGGCGCTTCCGCGCGGCAGCGCGTTCTCGACGCGTCGCTTCAACTCGGCGCGGCAACGCGCTTGTATGACGACGCGGGCGCGCTTCTCGCCGCGAGCGCAAGTGCCCCAGGCATTCCCCCGGTCAGGCCGCTGGCCGTCCTCAGGGCGCGGGCGACGACCGCGCTACCTGGCGATCGCCTCCGGACCGACGTTCACAACCCGGGGTCCGTTCGCGGTACCTTCGTCACGCTTGGAGACTCGGCCCGGTGGCGTGCGATCGTCGCGCCACTTGCCAACCCGCCCGGCTACCTGACTACGCTGCTGCCGCTCGCGCGCGTCGACCAGGCAGTGGCGAAGTTCGGGTGGTTCATGATCGGAATGCTGGTTGCGGGCGCGGGAACGGCGGTCGTGATCGGATGGTTGATCGCCGGCCGTGCACTGCTTCCTATCGCGGGGCTGTCGCGGGCTGCGACGGAAATCGCGCGGACGCGGACGTTCAAGCGTCGGCTCCCCCCCGGGAGCCAGCGCGACGAACTGGGGCAGCTGAGCGCCACGTTCAACCTGATGCTGGGCAGCCTCGAGTCGGCCTACAACGCGCAGGCCTCGTTCGTTGCCGACGCATCGCACGAACTCCGCGCGCCGTTGACGGCCATCCAGGGCAGCATCGACATCGCCAGCAACCCGCGCCAGCGCGACGCAGGCGTCCGCGATCGTGCCCTTGGCGATGCATCCGCCGAAGCCTCGCGCATGGCGCGGCTCATCACCGACCTGCTGGCGTTGGCCCGCGCCGACGCCGGGTTGTCCTTGGCTTCCAAACCGGTTGAACTCGACCGGATTGTCATGGATGTACTCGGC
>JAYEKC010000405.1:0-1740 GCA_034716715.1 Gemmatimonadota bacterium
TCTTCGTTCGTGTCGGACGGTGGAAGTCCGTGCGACAGACGCCCAACTACGAGAGTAATTCCGAGGAGCGGGTTCGCACCGCCACGGTAGCCGCCTTCAAGGCTTCCGATGATGAACAAGCCATCGCGGCGCTCATATCCTTGAAGGGCGTTGCACTGCGGACGGCCACCGCGATCCTCCAGTGGATGCGGCCCGAGCGGTTCCCGATCCTTGATGTTCGGGTGGTGAGCGCTCTTGGGCTGGAGGAGCCAAGCTCATGGGACGACACCGCCTACTATGCTCAGGTCGCGGATCGCGTACGCGAGTTGGCTCGACAGTGCGGCGTGGATCTGCGGACGATGGATCGGGCGCTCTGGGCCTGGGACAAATTCCGTAGTCGCAGTCCGGGACGTGGAGCCGCAGCTGTATGAGTTGCTCAAGGTCAAACACCTGGCACTGGGCCAACCAATGACTCCTGATTCGGAGCTCCCCGTATACGACCGGCTTCGGAGCGCCTGGGACGCACTCCACGACGAGTACCGAACCCGCTGGGGCCCTGGCGAGGAGAACGAGCGTTATCGTGAGATTGCCGAGGCCTTCCGCCCGGGCCTGCGTGCACTGGAGGTAGCGCCTGAACTTCGGCGGCAGATCGCCGCGCTGCGCAGCGAGTTCGGAACATGCGAAGGCGACACAGACCTCGGTGCAGCCCTTTCCCTCACCGAACATCCGATCGTCATCGAGGGAATACGCCTTCGGCTCGCGTTTGATGCGATTGCCAGCCTGCCAGACGTCGATGCGCGACTTGACGACATCCTGCCCATGCTCGACGACCGCCGCCTCAGCCCCCGCGTCGAGGCATATATCTGGCGTGCTGTCTGGCTGTTCCTCTGGGGCTGGGAGCCCGAGACGGTTGTGATGTGCGGAGCCGCGATTGAAGCGGCGTATCGGGAGCGGTTTTCCGATCGCGAAATGGCATCCATCGGCGCCACGAAGGATGGACCGTCATATGAACCGCACCAGTACGAGCGCGTAGCGGTCGATCTCGGGGTGCTGTCGCGCAGCCAGCAGGTTCGCGCGCGGAAGATCCGCACTGCACGCAACTGGCGTTGGCAATGATTGGATGACGCTTCCGCGCCCATTCGCCGCGACATTCCACCCGACTCGCAGCGCGCACGTCACAGCGTGCGTGTCGTTCTCAGCGGTTCTCCGTTGGGAACCCGGCTCGGGTGGCGGAACTGGTAGACGCGCGGGACTGTGGATCCCGTTCTTTCACGAGAGTCCAGGTTCGATTCCCGGTCCGAGCACGGGCGAGTCGCCATTGACCCCTGACACCGGCACGAGCACTATACAGTACTCTCGTGAGGGTACGCGGTACACAGCTGAAACGGGGCGAGCGCTATTCACACGCGCCGCCCCGTTTTCAGTGCCCGGGGGCGCGTCCCTCAGTGTCCGGGTGCAGCTCATACGGAGCCCACCCTCCGCGCAACGGCGTGATGGCGTTGGCAATGATTGGATGGCGCTTCCGCGCCCATTCGCCACGACATTCCACCCGGCTTGCAGCGCGCACGTCACAGCGTGCGCGTCGTTCTCAGCGGTTCTCCGTTGGGAACGCGGCCCTTCGACTCCCGGTCCGAGCACGGGCGAGCCACGTGATTGACTGAAGCGACATGTGTATCCATCTTGCAGATCCTTGCGGACACCTGATCACAGCTGAAACGGGGCGAGCGCTATTCACACGCGCCGCCCCGTTTTCAGCGCCTC
>JAYEKC010000405.1:1750-11698 GCA_034716715.1 Gemmatimonadota bacterium
CATGTTCGTCGGCCATCTCGCCCTCGCCTACGCCGCCAAGCGCGCGCGCCCGTCCGCCAACGTCGGCTGGTACGTCGCCGCGGCAACCACCGCCGACCTGCTCTGGCCAATCTTCCTGCTGCTCGGCGTCGAGCGCGTGAGCATCGAGCCCGGCGCAACGGCATTCAACCCGCTCGTCTTCGACGCGTACCCCTGGTCGCACAGCCTCCTGATGCTGGTCGTCTGGGGGCTGGTGCTGACGGCCATCGCCCGCGCCGGACATGCCGCTCTGGCCGGCCGCAGGGTCACCCCGGCTCGGGCTCGGCCACTGGAACTCGATCGCGGGCACGTTCGCCGTGGAGGGCACGCTCTGGATCGCGGCACTCGTGCTGTACCTGCAAGGTCGGCACGCACGCAGCTGGACGGCGCGACTCGGGTTCTGGTCGTTCGTCGTCATTACGACAGCCATGTGGGCGGCGGGCCCGTTCGGACCGCCGCCACCGAGCGCCAGGGCGCTCGCCATGTTCGCGCTGATCGGGTGGATCGCGATACCGTGGGCCGGCCTCGCCGACCGTGGGTACGCGGCCGCGAAGGCAACGGCAACCTGAGGCGCGCTTGACGAGCGGCATCTGATGCATTAGCATCAGATGCATGCGCACGACCCTCGACATCGCCGACGACGTCCTCGCCGCCGCAAAGGAGCGCGCCCGCCGCGAGAACAGGACGGCCGGCGAGATCATCTCCGAACTGGCGCGCCAGGCGCTGACCGCCCCGGCGCCCAAGGCGGTGCGTGAGCCGAAGGCGGTGTACGGCCTCAAGCCGTTCCCCCGCCGCGGTGGCGTCGTCACGAATGAGCTGATCGACCAGCTGCGCAGCGAAGACGCGTACTGACGGCGCACCAATGGCCACCGCGCCGCGTGCGCTCCTCGACGTCAACGTCCTCATCGCGCTCCTCGACGCCGATCACGCCTCCCACTCGGCGGCGATGACGTGGTTCGCCGAGCACGCCGAGCGTGGGTGGGCGTCGTGCCCCATCACGCAGAACGGGTGCGTGCGGATCATGTCGCACCCGTCGTACCCGAACGCGCACCCAGTGACCGGCGTGGTCGACCGGCTCCGTGATGCCACTGCGCATGCCGCGCACGCCTTCTGGCCCGACGACATCAGCCTGCTCGACGCGACGCTCGTGGATGCCCGCCGCGTGCACGGGCCCAGGCAGCTCACCGACGCATACCTCCTCGCGCTCGCGGTGGCGCGCGGGGGCCGGTTGGTGACGTTCGATACGAACATCCCCGCGAGCGCCGTGGCCGGCGCCCGTCCAAAACACCTCGTCGTACTCTAGCCGCGCGGGCGGTGCTACCGCGGGATGCCCACGCTCGCCTCCCCGCCCTGCAGCTTCACCACCCGCAGCACGGCCGTCTGCTTCACCCCGCCCGCATCCAGCACCACGCGATAGTCGCCCGTCTCGGCCGTCTCCGCGTTCCCGCGGCCGCCACGCCCGCCGCCACCACCACCGCGCCCGCCTCGGCCCCCGCGCCCTCCCCGCCCTTCCGCTTCAGCCAGGGCGCGGGCAACCGCAGTCGGTGAACCGGACGTATCGGGCTCCGCGCGAGATTCCGCCGGCCGCGGATTGAACCCGCGCGGGAACCCGGGCACCTGCGTGGTGTCGCTAAAGGCTCCCCGCCCTCCCCCTCCCCCGCCCCGGCCACCCGCCGGGAACCCGCCACGCCCGCCGGCCGCGGCCTGCTGCTGCGCAATCTGCGCGGCCATCTCCGCCGTCACGATCTGGAAGTTCCAGCTCGCGTAGTGCAGCCCGGGCGTGGAGTCCGCGGGAATGCGCGCGATGGTGTCGCCCTTCGCATCCACCACGAGCACCCGCACGCCGCCGGGAATCTTCCCGGTGAGCTTGTACGCGATCTCCGCGCCGCTGGGCCCGCCGTCGGCCTTCCACTGCCGCTGGCTCCGCGGCTCGCTCGGCGGCAGCGTCTGTCCATAGATGTAGCTGGTGGTGGGCGTGAACAGGTGCACGCCCCGGGCCAGCACCTGCGCCGTCATCTGCTGCAGCGGCGCCACGTCGAGAATCAATATCCCGCGCCCGTGCGTTCCGGCGATGAGCTCGTGGTCGCGCGGATGCACCTGCATGTCGTACACGGGCACCGCGGGCAGCCCGTTGGCGAGCGGGAACCAGCTCCCGCCCTTGTTGAGCGACGCGTACACGCCGGTCTCCGTGCCCACGTACAACAGGTTGGGGTTCACGGGATCCTCGCGAATCACGTACGTGGAGCCGGGCCGGTCCGTGGGCAGGTTCGACGAAATGGACTTGAACGTCTTCCCCCAGTCCGTGCTCATGAACACGTACGGCCTGAAATCGTTCTCGCGATGGTTGTCGCGCGTGACGTAGACGGTGGCCGAGTCGTGGTGGCTGGCGTCGATCTTCGAGACGTACGCCATGGGCGGCACGCTCCCCGCCGGGAAGTGGTCGCTCAGGTCCTCCCACGTGGCGCCGTCGTTCCGCGTGAGCCACACCTTGCCGTCGTCCGTGCCCACGTACAGGAGCCCGGCGCGGATGGTGCTCTCGTTGATGTTCACGATGGTCGCGTTCTCCTCGGCGCCGGTGGCATCACGCGTGATGCCGCCCGAGCCGTCGGCCGCGGGCGTGCCGTCGGGGTTCACGCCGCTCGACACGCGCAGCCACATGGGGTCGGCGCGCGTGAGGTCGCCGGAGATGGCCCGCGGGTCGTCGCCGTGCTGCACGCTCTTGAACACCTTGTCGGCGCCCGAGTATACCACGTTGTGGTCGTGCACGCTGGAGATGAACGGCGTGTTCCAGTTCCACCGCGCCGCGGCCTGCGGATCGTTCGACTCGGCGCCCGCGCCCGCGCCAGCCCCGCCGCCACCACCGCCACCGCCGCGGCCGCCCACGGTGCGCGCCTTGATGTTGGCCACCTCGCCGGTGAGCATGTTGCGGCGCTGGATGTTGCCGCCCTGCGACTCGTAGTAGATGATGTGCGGCTCCACGGCGTCCTGCGCCGTCTGCAGGCCGTCGGCCGCGAACAGCGCGAACCAGTCGGTCATCTGGAGCTGGCCGTTCCGCCGCCGCGTGACGCTGCAGCTCGACCCGTTGTCCTGGAGGCCGCCGCACACGCGGTACGGCACCTGGTAGTCGTAGCTGATGCCGTAGAACTGCCCCATCGGCATGTTGTTCATCGAGTCGTACGTGCCGCCGCGGTCCCACGTCTGGAACACGCCCGCGTCGCCGCCGATGATGAAGTGGGCGGTGTCGTTGGGGTCGATCCACATCCCGTGGTAGTCCTCGTGGTTGCCCACCATCGAGAGCGTCCACGAGTAGCCGCCGTCGTCACTGAACGCGAAGTCCACGGCGCCGCGGTAGATGCGGTTGGCGTTCTTGGGATCAACGCGTACCTGCGAGAAGTAGAACGGACGATTGTTGATGGTGCTCATCCACTTCCACGTGCGGCCGGCGTCCGTCGAACGGTAGAGGCCCGAGAGGAGCTGCTGCGGCTTCGCCCCTCGCACCGAATCGGCCTCCACCATCACGTACACAATGTTGGGGTTGCTGGGCGCCACCTGGATGTTCATGCGGCCCTTGTCGGTGGCCGGGAACCCGCCACCCTTGATCTCGCGCCAGGTGCGGCCGCCGTCGGTGGTTTTCCAGAGCGCCGAGCCCGGCCCGCCCGACTTGAGGAAGGCGGGCTTGCGCACGCGTTCGTAGCTCGCGGCGTACAGCGTGTTCGGGTCGCGCGGGTCCATCGCCACGTCGATGAAGCCGGCCTTGTTCGACACGAACTTCGACATCGTCCACGTCTTGCCGCCGTCGGTGGTCTTGTAGAGGCCACGCTCGGGGCTCTCGGTCCAGAGCGCGCCGAGCGCCGCCACGTACACGGTGTTCGGATCGCGGGGATGGACCACGATGCGGCCGATGTGCTGGGTTTTCTCGAGGCCGAGCGAGGTCCAGTGGACGCCACCGTCGGTGGACTTGTAGACGCCCCAGCCCGGCATCACGGAGTTGCGCGAGTTGCTCTCGCCCGTGCCCACATACAGCACGCTGGGATTGCTCGGCGCCACGGCGATGTCGCCGATGGAGCCGATGGGCATGTCGCCCCAGATGGAGAAGAACGTGGTGCCGGCGTTCACGGTCTTGTACACGCCGCCGCCGGCGCCGGTCACGTAGAACGTGTGGGTGCCGGGGACGCCCTCGATGTCGGTGACGCGGCCGGCCATGTTCACGGGGCCGATGGACCGCCATTTGAGGCCGGCGAGGGTGGCCGAGTCGGGGGTCTGGGCGGCGGCCGCGAGGGGAATCAGGGCGGCGAGGGCGAGGGGGCGGAGCATGCGCATGGGGCCGTCGGGTGGGGGTCTGCATGGAGCATATCCCCCTGCGCGCCGGTGCGCGAGAACCGGCCACGCTACCAGCGTGGGCGGCGAAGGTCTCGGCTGTTGTTGTTCACATCAAACAAGAACAACGGATGACTCAAGTGCGTGGCCACCCTCCCGAGTCATCCGGTGGTTCTTGCCTGATCCTCCCCCGCGATAGCGCCGAGACGCCGGTCGAAGCGGGCCGACGTCAGCGGACCGGGCCGTGTCGGACCTGATGAGGCCGTGATCCCGGTCAGCCCCCCGACGTCTTCCCGCGTTTCGCGGCCCGGTACCCGGTCGCCGAGACCGTGGCGCCGTCGCGAGAGATCTCGAGCGACACGCGGCCCAGCTCGGTGAACCTGGTGGCCGTGCGCGAGAGCACCACCATCTCCGGCCGCTTCGCGTCGCCGCCATAGCGGAAGACCGGCCGCTCCACGCCGCGCAGCGCCGTGGTGAGCGCGGCGGCCACCTCGCCCTCGTCGCGCCACGCCACGTCGACAGCCAGCCCGGGTACCTGCCCCAGCGCCATCGCGAACAGCTCGCCCCCCTCAGGCGCGTAGCCGAACGACGCGTCCTCGATGCCCAGCGTGCAGTCCACGATGCTGTCGAACGGCTCGAGCTCCACCAGGTCGCGCTGCTCGGTGTGGTCGAGCACCTTCGTCTCCCACACCACGGCAACGTGCGTGGCGCCGCCGCCGGCCGGCCGCGTGCGCGTCTCCGTGCGTCGCGTCAGCGTCCCGGTGACGATGATCGACGAATAGAGGAGGCCACGCCCCTGGCCGAACTTGCCGTCCGCCACGTGGATGGGGGTGTACGCCACGTCGACCGCCCAGCCCTGGACGGCGCGGATCCGGTGCTCGTGGCCGTCGCAGCGGTCGCAGTAGTGGACGAGGTCGTTGTCGAAGGCCCCGCCACGCCGGGTCACGTCGGCAATGACCAGCGTCTCGGTGGCCACGCGGGTGCCGTCGGGGCGCGTCTCCTCGTGACGGTCGCGACGGGTGGGCGAATGGTACGAATGCTGCGGGTCCTGGTACTCGGACTCCCACGCATCGCTGTCGGCGGCGTTCAGCTGCTCCCACGGCCGATCAGGCATGGCGGCTCCCCGTAACGGATGTCCAACGAGTGCGCCTTCCCGGCCGGCGATGCAACCGTTGTGCGCCGTGTAGATGTGAGTGGGCCGCGTCGTGCGGTATGCGGGCGCGCCGCGAGATGCGCGCCGACATCGCCGAGCTGCGTCACGAGATGCAGCGGATGGAGGCGGCCGTGGCCGCCCTGGCGGGAGTGCTCAAGGCCGGCTAGGCGGAGTTCGTGGCCCACGTGGGCGACACCGGCCTCGGCGTTTTCGGCCACGCGGCCCACGTGGGCGCCAACGGTCTCGGCTGTTGTTGTTCACATCAAGCAAGAACAACGGATGACTCAAGTGCGTGACCACCCTCTTGAGTCATCCCGTCGTCCTTGTCTGATGCGCCCCCTGCGATAGCGCCGCGACGCCGGTCGAAGCGGAGCTGCTCGCCGTGCTGCGTCACGAGGTGCCGGTGGGGGTTCGCGTGGATGGCGACCGCCCCTTCAACCCGACCGGAGCACCGCCGCCACATCGCCGCGCGCGCCGCGCAGGGCCGGGATCCAGCTCGCGCCTACCGCGACGCCGAGGAAGACGACCGGCACCAGCACCGTGGTGAGCAGGTCGCCCGCGGGCACGCCGTAGAGCCAGCGCGACAGCACTCCCGACGTGAGGGTGAGCGCCCCCATCCCGGCCAGCACGCCCACCGCCGACACGGCCAGGGCACGACCCACCACCAGTTTCATCACCTGGGCGCGCGTGGCGCCGAGGGCGAGCCGAACGCCCATCTCGTGCCGCCGCTCGCTCACCACGTACGCCATCACCCCGTAGATCCCCACGGCGCCCAGGAGCAGCGCGATGGCGCCGAACGCGGCGACGAGCGTCGTGATGAACCGCGCGGTGCTGAGCGTGTTCGCGATCACCGCCGACATCGTGCGGAGGTCGCCAACGGCCACCGCGGGGTCGGCCTCGCGTGCGGCCGCGCGGATCGCGGGGCCGAGCGCGGCGGCGTCGCCCGAGGTGCGCGCCACGATCCACATCTCCGTGGCCGACATTCGGGAGCGCTGGCGCCACGACGCGTAGAAGCTCGGCGCCGTCACCTCCGACAGCGAGTCCTGCTTGGTGTCGCGTACCACGCCCACCACCGTGAGCCACTCGCTCGGGAACGGGTAGCCGATGCGCTTGCCGATGGCACTCTGCCCGGGCCAGAACTGCCGCACCACGCCCTCGCTCACCACCGCGACCGGCGTTGCGTTCTCGCGGTCGGCGTCGGTGAGGTCGCGCCCCTCAACCAGCCGAATGCCCATGGCCGCGAAGTACCCGGGCGTGACCGACTGGAAGTGCGGGATGTCGGGGAGCGTGCGCGTGGCGTCCTCGTACTGGCCCTCGACGCGCACGGCCACCCCCCACACGGGCTGCGCCATCGGAAGCTTGTCCACGGCGGCGGCGGCCTCCACGCCCGGGAGCGCGCGCACGCGATCGAGCACCGCGGAGTAGAACTGGAAGAGCCGCTCCGGGTCGCCGTACTGCGCCGCCGGCACGGTGACGCGCGCCGCGACCGTCCGCGCCGCGTCGAACCCGGGGTCCACCGCGGTGAGCGTGGCGAAGCTGCGGAGAAGCAGCGACGAGGCCGCCACCAGCATCACCGCCAGCGCCACCTCGCCCGCAACGAGGCTCGACGCCACGCGCGCGTGCGACACCCCGGTGGCACTCCGGGTCAGCCCGGCGGCCCCGCGCCCTGCGCCGCCCGACGACGTGGCGCGGAGCGCCGGCACGATGCCGAACGCGATGCCCGCGGCCAGCGAGACGAGCGCCGTGTACGCCAGCACGGTGCCGCTGTACGTGATGTCGCCGAGGCGCGGCACCTCGGGCGGCAGCGCCGCCACGAGCCAGCGATGGACGGCCCACCCCAAGCCGGCGCCGAGCACCGCGCCGCCCGCCGAGAGCACCACGCTCTCGGTGAGCAGCTGCCGCACGAGCCGCCCGCGCCCGCCGCCCAGCGCAGTGCGCACGGCGAACTCGGGCGCGCGCGCCGTGGCGCGCGCCAGCAGCAGGTTCGCGACGTTCACCGACGCGATGAGCAGCACCAGCACCACGGCGGCGAAGAGCATCCATATATAGGCGCGCGACGCGCCGAGCACGCGGTCCTGGAGCGACGTGACCGACGTGGTGTGGCCGTAGCGCTCGCCGGGATCCCACAACGGATTGAGCTTCCGCAGCGTGGGCCATACGCGTGCGAGCTCGGCCGCCGCGCTGGCCGGCGTGGCGCCCGGCGCCAGGCGGCCGACGAACTGCTTGTCGCTGACGGCCCACGTGTAGCCCGGGTTCGCGACGTTGAACCGGTATGGTTGCCAGTACTCCACGCGCGCTGCGGGATACTTGAACGCCGGCGGCATCACGCCTACGATGCGGGACCGCGCGCCCTCGATGGTGAGGTACCGGTCGAGCGCGTCGCCGCCGAGCCGGCGGGCGAGGGCGTCGCTCACGATCACGACGTTCTCGGCGCCGAGTTCGCCGTCGGCCGGCGTGAAGGCACGGCCGCGCGCCGGCGTCACGCCGAGCATCCGGAAGAGGTTGACCGTGACGGCGGCGCCATCGAGGCGCGCAACGTCGAGGCCGTCGCCCACCGGATGCCAGCTGGCCACCCACGCCGCAAGGTCCTCGGTGGCGTGGAGGCGGTCACGGAGCGCGAGGTATTCGCCGGCGGAGCCGCCGCCGACGCTCACCAGGCGGCCGGGCTCGCGGTACGGGAGCGGGCGCAGCACCACGGCGTTCATCACCGAGAACACGGCGCTGTTGGCGCCGATGCCGAGGGCGAGGGTGACGATGGCGGCGAGCGCGAAGCCCGGCGAGCGGCGCAGCGACCGGGCGCCGAAGCGGAGGTCCTGGCCGAGGTCGGCGAGGAAATCGGCGGGCCGGCGGCGGTGGCTGCGCGGCTGCCGGGCGGTGGATGGATGTTCGCGCGACGTAGGCACGTGCGTCCCCCCTTGAGGGCGGGGAGTCGAGGTCGCCCCCGCGTCAAGGATATGGGACACCGGGGGGGCCGCAAGCGTTGAAAGGAGCTGGCAGCGGTCAGCGGACAGCTGTGGGCTTCAGGCTTTTGATCCGAGAGCTGTGAGCTGAGAGCTGTCGGATTAAGAGCGTGAAGCCGACAGCCATCAGCCGACAGCTGCGAGCTGCGCGGCGAATGATGGTGGAGGCGATGGATTGGTGGCGGCGGCCGAGCCGGATACGATTACTGTCATGGCATGCCGGTTCCCATCCACGTGGCGCGCCGCCTGCGCGAGCTGTTCGGCCCGGACGCCGGGAACGATCTCGTGACCTGGATGGACGAGACCGCGGCCGTGCGCGCCGATGTCGGGGACCTGCGCCGCGAGATGCGCGCCGACATCACCGAGCTGCGTCACGAGATGCGGGTGGGGTTCGCGCGGATGGAGGCGGCCGTGGCCGCCCTGGCAGGAGTGCTCAAGGCCGGCCAGGCGGCGTTCGTGGCCCACGGGGGCGACAACGGTCTCGGCGTTTTCGGCCACGCGGCCCACGTGGGCGACAACGGTCTCGGCTGGTGTTACATCACACAAGAGCAACGGATGACGCAAGTGCGTGGCCATCCTCTTGAGTCATCCCGTGGTTCTTGTTTGATGCTCCCCCTGCGATAGCGCCGAGGCCGCCGTCGCCGCGAGGCGATAGCGCCGAGACCGCCGTCGCCGCGAGGCGATAGCGCCGCGACCGCAGTCGCAGTGAGGCGATGGCGCCGGGACGCGGACCCAGATTCACGCCGTGTCCGGGCGGCGCTCGCGGACGATGTCGGCCACCTCGCGATCGCGCGACGCGGGCGACGCGCCGAGTCCGCGAATCACCCCATCGATGTCGGCGGCGGGGCGGTTCTGGCTCATCTTCCACTTGCCCTCGAGGCGCTCGATGGCGAACCGGACGCCCACGATGGCCGTCATCTGCTGGGCGATGTAGTCGGCTGGGGCGTCGCCCACTTGCCACGGCTGCGGCCGCTGGCCTTCGTGCCGCGCCGTGAGCGCGTCGAGGTGAGCGCGGAGGTCGGCCGCGTCGTCGAACGTGCGCGGCGTGCCGTACGCGTGCACGGCCACGTAGTTCCACGTGGGCACCACCCGCCCGGTCTCCCGCTTGGTGGCGTACCATTCGGGCGAGATGTACGCGTCGGGACCGCTGAAGATGACGAGCGACTCCGTGGGCGCCTCGATCAGGCTGCGCGCGTGGGCGTTGGCGCGGGCGAGGTGGAAGGTGAGCGAGCCGTTGGGGCCGGCCGCGCGGTCGAGGAGCACGGGCACATGGGTGGCCACGAGGCCGTCGGCCGCATGGGTCACCAGTATGGCGAGCGGATGCGCGTCGATGAACGCGTGCAGCGTCGGGAGGTCGCGTTCGGCGTTGGCGCCAGGGATATACACGGGGAAACCTGGTGAACCGGGCACCGCGGCCGGGGTGCGCCGGGAATGGAGGACCGCGCTGGCAGCCATCAGCTGACAGCTGTGAGCTTCAAGCTATTAATCTCGGAGCTGTGA
>JAYEKC010000406.1:0-2276 GCA_034716715.1 Gemmatimonadota bacterium
CGGCAGGCATGCGCGAGAGCCCGGTGTCAACGTAGACGTGCGCGGTGGCGGTCTTGTCCAGCGCATCTGACGCATCGGCCAGCCACGCGACATGCTCCGTGCACGCGACGGTCGCGCTCAGGTTGGCGGCAACGAGCGCCTCGCACTCCTCGCGTGACGCGGGCATGAAGACGAGCACGGGCGCGTCGATCTCTGCCTCACGCAAAGCAACGCCCTCGGCGACCGAACTGACACCCAGCCACGTCGCACCGGCTTCGAGGACGACGCGCGCGGCCTGCACGAGGCCGTGCCCGTAGGCGTTGGTCTTGACCACCGCCATCAGCCGCGCCTGCCTGCGGGCACGCTCGCGCACCTGCCGCGTGTTATGCGCCAGCGCCTCGGGGTCCACCGCAACGAATGTCGTCGGGCGCGCACCCATGAGCTCACTCATCCGCGTGACCCCCAGTCTCCGGCTCCAGGGACTGCACCGCCTCCAGCGCGATCACCAGCAGCGCCAGCAGCGCGGTGAGCGATGACAGCCCCCACGCGCCGCCCATCCCTCGCCTGAGCAGCCCCGGCAGGTCTCCGGCGTCCACGATCTCCGTCTGCAGCGGGCGCAGCCGCTCGCGGAGCTCGAAGGTGGTGAGAGCCGTCGGGTCGGCCTCGGCACGATCCACGTTCACGGCGAAGGCGGCAGTCGTCCGCCCTCCGGTGCACACCTCGTATGCGCCCGCACGCTCCGGCGTCACCCGCCACACGCCGTCGCCGACACTCACGGGCTGTGCTTCGCCGCCGACGCGGCGCACCTCGATCTCACGCCCGCCCGCGGGCCCGACGGCGACCTCGCCCGGCGCGCCTGCCAGGACCTCTTCCGCGGCGGGCGCCGCCAGATGCTCGACCAGCCGGTGCATAAGCGGCACGAACGCGGGAAGGCGGGACAGGTCGGACCACGCGTCGTTGGCACTGGTCGCGAAGACCAGCGCGCGGCCTTTGCCCTCCGCGACCTCCACCAGCGCGGGGGATCCGTCATCGAAGCGCGCGAGGACCGAGGCCGCGCGGTCTTCGACGGCGAGCGCTCGCGTGGTTGTGAAGCGCGCCGCCTGCAGATCGCCCGAGCCAGGCTCAGCGAAGCCAGCCAGCGGCGGCCGGCGCGTCGCCAGCTCACTCAGCGCGCGACCGTCCCCATGCTCGCGCATGTCACCCGCCCGCACTCCGTCCACGCCCAGGCCCGCGAGCTGGCTCGCGCCTGACGCCATCGCAGGACCGGCAAAGACGAGGATGCCGACGCCATCCGACAGCGCCTCGCGCAGCGCGGACAGGCCCTCAGGGGGGAGCCTCGCGGCCACCACGACAGCGTCCGGTCGCGGGCGCAGCAGCTCCTCGAGGTCCGACGCGGACGCGCGGAGCACTTGCACCACCGAGCGCGGATCGCCCTCGTCGAAGGGGTCGAGGGCCGCGCGCACGAAGCGCGTGCGCTCCTCGTCGCCGACCACCACCACGCGCAGACGCTCGCGCACGACCGTCGCGAAGCGGCGCGCGTTGTCGCCCGGCATGTGATCCGCGGGAAGGGTGACCTCCCGGACGAACAGGCCGGCCGCTCGGGGCAAAAGCTCGAGATCCGCATGCGCTGGCGCGTCGGGCGTCGGGGTCACGCCCTGTGACGCCTCGACTTCACCCGCGTTGACGACGGACAGTGGCACGCGCCGGGCGTCAGCCCCCCAGGCCTCGACCCGCACATTGATGACAAGCGGGCGGCCGCGCACGATGACACGCCTGTCCGGGCGCAGGCCGGTTACGGCTCTGTTCGTCTCCGCGCCGACACCGCAGTCCAGCGCGATCACGCGTGCGGGCGAGGATCGCGGCATCCGTGCCATCGAGCAGAACGAAGTCCGCTGCAGGTCGCTCAGAACGAATACAGTAGCCGGCGAGGGCCCGAACGGCGAGCGGAGCAGGTGGGCAACCGCCGCATCCAGGCGTCCGCGCGACCCCGTGGGCACGATCTGTCGCGCGAGCTGCCCGGGGTCGGCCGGCGGAAGCACGTGCGTCCGCGACGATGCCGACGCGACCACGCAGGGCGTGCCGGCGGGGACGGCATCGAGGATCGTACGCATGGCCTCGCGTGCCACCTCGACGGGCGTCGTCCGATCCACGCGTGCGGACATGCTCGCGGAGGTGTCGGCGACGACGGCGACGCCGCCGAGCGGTCGGGCCAGTCGCGCCAGCCATCGCGAGCGCGTCACCGGGGCGGCCAGCATCAACGCCAGCAGGATGATCGCCAGGCAGCGGAGGATAAGCGC
>JAYEKC010000407.1:0-2269 GCA_034716715.1 Gemmatimonadota bacterium
GCCATCATCCCGCCGGGACTGCTCCACCTCCACGTCGGGCAGATCGTACTCCCCGGGGGTGGCGTACACGTAGTTCGGCGTGGGGTCGCCGAGGATGTGCATCACGTCCAGGTGCGGGAGCTCCCGGAGCTGGCTGTCGAGGCTGATGTCATCATGGGTCGCCTTAAACCACGCGAAGTACCGCGGCGAGACGGGTACCCGGTCCGGCTCCTCATGCCGGATTGCGGTCAGGATCCGCTCGCGGCCGGTCATCTCGGCCATCGCATGACCTCAAGGCGCGGCGCGCCGGTGTACTACTCGACCGGAACGAGGGGAGCGACACCCTTCGGCACCAGCAGCGGCGGCACGCCGCGTACGTCCACGTAGTAATCCTCCCACGTGACGTCGCTGGGACGAGCCAGCCGCAGGGTCCACGCCGCGCCGGGAGAGCCGTCCTGCTGCTGGACCTCGAACTGATGGGTCTGAAACTGATTGTCCACCCGGCCGACCACCTCACCCGCCGGGTTCACCAGCGCCGCAGGGATGGCCTCGCCCGTGCCCTCACCTGACACGCGCACGCCGAAGTGCGTGGTGTCCTGCGGGACCCAGATGGTGAGCTCGCCGGACCAGGAGATGAAGCGCGCCGGCCCGCCCTCGCACAGCACCGCGATGGGGTTCGTGCAGTCGGTGATCTGATGCCGGTTGCGTCCCGCGTCGGCGCTCACGCGGTACACGCCGGTCTCCGGCGCGGTGAAGCTCACCGTGGCGTGGCCCTCGAATGGCACCAAGCCCTCCGCGACCGTCTCGCCGGACGGAGAGGTGATCGCGACCGGCATCTCATCGCCCTCGTAGTGCCCGACCTGGAAGAACCCGGCGGCGAAGCTCACCTGGTCACCCTCCAGCGCGTAGAGGGCGTACTCCGCCGCCCTGCGCAGCACCGGCCAGCGGACCTCGTCCGGGACGGCCGGCTGGTCGGTGACCGGCGGCGCAAGCTGCATGCCCTCCAGGCTGAGGCGCGGGATGTCCGTGAGGGTCACCGCGGGCATCCACCCGGCCAGCACCTCGTCGGTCAGCTCCACCTGGGTGCGCTCCCCGTCGGCGGCCTCGATGATGATGTTGCCCGTGACGTTGCGCAGCGGCAGGCCGCCCGCCTGATCGAGGTACATCATGGGGTTGCGATCAAGGGGATCGCGCACCACGACGTCCTCGAACTGCGCGCCGCCCACCGCATCCGACCACCCGCTGCGGGCGCGAAAGACGATGGGCGCCACCGCCGGGCTGTCCTGCGCCACGTCGGCGACCGTGCAGCGCTCGAAGCGCACGAGCCCCTGCTCGGCGGGCTTGCAGATGCCGATGGCCGGGCTCGCGCTGCCGGTCAGCTCGCAGTCCACGAACTCGACGGTGCCGCCCACCGCGGTGTCAACCGAGCCGTCGGTGGTCAGCGACGCGGCGTAGCCGTGATCGCCGATGGCGCGGCAGTTCTCGAAGCGCACCGACACAGGCTCGGAATCGGCGTTGAGATTGCGGAGGTAGAGCACGTAGCCGCAGCCATTGTTGTTCTCGGTGAGGCAGTTGCGCATCACGCAGTTGACCAGCGGCTCGTCGGCGCTGTTGGGCTCGAAGTCGATGCCCGCCTGGGGGGCGGTGCCGGAGGTGTTGCGCAGGATGGTATCCTCGATCAGCAGGTTCTCGGCGGTGATGACCGAGATGCCCTGACGGTAGTTGTTGTCACACACCAGGTCCCTGATGTGCACGTTGAAGTTGGGCTCTCCCGGGCCGCGTCCGAGGTAGATGCCGTCGCCGCCGCTGTCGCGCAGTGTGAGGCCGTAGATGTTCACGTTGCGGACACTGCGCAGCGTCAGGCAGTGCCGCCACTCGGCCTTCTCGTAGAGTTCGGGATCGTCGTAATCCTCCTGCCACATGCGCCAGGTGGCGCCGTAGCCGCGGATGGTGAGGTTCTCGATGTCATTCGCGGTGAACAGGGTGGCGTTCCTGGCTTTGTACTCCCCCCGCTTTGCGAGGACCTCGCAGCCGTCCTCGAACACGATCTCCTGGTCGCCCGCCAGCTCGATCGGCCGCACGACCCACGGTGAGCCCATGTCCTCGACGATCAGCGTCTCGGCGCCGGAGTTGATCGCGGCCTGCAGGGCCTGCGTGGAGTCCTCGGGGTCAAAGCCCCACCATGAGGCGTGGGCCTCGGTGATCTCGCCGGCCTCGACGCGGTCGATCTGCCGCTGGTCGCGCTCCTGCGCAGGCGCGGGCGCGCACACCAGCGCGGCGGTCAGGAGTG
>JAYEKC010000408.1:0-2258 GCA_034716715.1 Gemmatimonadota bacterium
ACGGAACAGGACGAACGCATCCCCCGCGCGAGCGCCGAGCAGCTCCACGCCGCGGCCCGCGACCCGAAGCAGGTGGTGTGGCTGCCGGGGCTCCACGTGCAGCCGAACAGGCCTGAGGTGCTGCGGGAACTGGTGGAGGCGGTGTTTCAGAGACTGCGGTGAACAGCGGGGAACGACGGGGAGCGGGGGAGCGGGGAGGGAACGGCGGGAACGACGGGAAAGGCGGGAGATGCAACCGCGGACACTCCGGGGCGGCCCCGCCGGTCGGCTTGACACCAGCTATACGAAAGGTATAGTTTCTATACCACATGGATTTCGAGTACGACCCTGCGAAGAGTGACGCCAACCGAGCCAAACATGGCATCGACTTCGAGGAGGCCCAGGCGCTCTGGGCTGATGAGCGCCGAATGGAAATTCCCGCTCGAACCAGTGATGAGGAGCGGTTTCTGGTCATCGGGGCCATTTCTGGCAGAGTGTGGTCGGCGGTGATCACGTACCGGGAACAGCACGTGCGCATCATTTCGGTGCGCCGATCGCGGGCGGAGGAGGTCGAGTGGTATGAAAACGAAAGCGCGTAATTTCGACCGGGCATTCGAGCGAGGCGAAAACATCTCGAAGCACCTGGATCTGGCCAGCGCGCGGCGTCCCGGGCTCGAGACGCGCAGGGTCAACGTGGACTTTCCGGGCTGGGTCATCGACTCGCTGGACCGCGAAGCGGCGCGGTTGGGGGTGACGCGCCAGTCGCTGGTGAAGGTGTGGATCGCGGAGCGGCTGGAGCAGGCGGCGCGCGGCGCCGCGTGACCGCGACGCGCTGCAGTTCTCCCTGACGGAGCAGGGCCTGCCCGCGTCAGGGTTCCATGGCGGCGACGGCCTTGATGAAACGCTCCACCGGTTCCAGTCCGTCAACGGCCGCGATAACGCGCCAGCCGTTCCACGAGAAAGGTCACCGGATGATGGCCTTGAGCTTGACCCGGCGCGTCCGGTCCAGGAACGGCCGGAGGTCCGCCAGACGCAGACGGGCGTCGCGCCCGAACGCGCGCGTGGCCTCCGGGTCGGCCTTGCGAACGAGAATGCCCGTGTCCAGGACCTGGACCGCCAGTTCGGGCGGCGCGTCGTTCAGGACGACCACGTCCACGCGGTCCTGATGCGTGGCGTCGGCGAGGCGCGTGGCCACCTGGTCGGCGAAAGCGCGCCGTCCGCCGTGCGTCGCCAACAGCGTTCGGTCGAGCAGCACGGCGACGTCCACGTCGCTCTCGGCGTGCGTGGAGCCGCGGGCGTGACTGCCAAAGAGGTACGCCGCGATCACTTCGCGCATGCCGCCTGCCTCGAAGAATGCCCTGAGCGTCCGGTCCATGCACCGGAATCTACCGCCGCTTCCTCCGATCGGGGCATGCCCGCGGCGGCCTGCCCGATCCAGACGGGGAGCGTCGGCAGCGTTTCGATGGCGCACGCGGCGTCTTGATGGTACGAAACGCCGAGCGTACGTTGCACCTTGGACGGCATCCACTTACCGAGGCCGTCCCGTGAGCATCACGCGCCACCTGTCCGACCAGCTGCACCGCACGCTTGGCGATGACGCCGGGGGAGAACTCGTGACCTGGATGGATTCGGTGGACGATCACCGGGCGGAGCTCCGCGACCTGAACGCGCTCACCACCGGCCGCGTGGAGGCGCGCTTCGACCAGCTCCAGGCAAGGTTCGAAGGCATCGACGCGCGGTTCGAACAGATCGACGCGCGGTTCGAGAAGGTCGACGCCCGGTTCGAGCAGATCGACGCGCGGTTCGAGAAGATCGACGCGCGGTTCGAGAAGGTCGACGCCCGGTTCCGGGAGGTCGATGCGCGGATATCGGGGTCGGCGGCGGAGCTGCGCTCCGAAATGACCCTGATGTCCCGCGACCTGCGGGCCGAGATTGCCGCCGTGCGCGACAGGGTGGACGCGCGCTACGACGGCCTGTTCAGGTGGTCGTTCGTGTTCTGGTGCGGCTCGGTGCTCGCCTTCCTGCTCTCTCGCCCGTAGCGCACCGCCTCGCGGCTGCCTCGCGGCTGCCTCGCGCCTGCCTCGCGCCTGCCTCGCGCCCGCCTGGCGCCCGCCTGGCGCCTGCCTGGCGCCCCGCTACCGGCGCTGCTTCATCCACTCCCGCTCGATCCACGCGTACGTCCGCGCCATCCCGTCGCGCAGGCGGATGGACGGCTCCCAGCCGAAGTGCGAGCGGCCGTCACGTCACCGGGCTACCGGGCGACGGCGTTGCCGCGAGCA
>JAYEKC010000409.1:0-2256 GCA_034716715.1 Gemmatimonadota bacterium
CCCCGCCTCTCGCCCCACCTGCACTTTGGGGAAGTGAGCGTGCGTCAGGCGTGGCACGCCGTCGCGGCCGTGCGTGCGCCGGCCGCCGCCGCCGCGTTCCGGCGCGAACTCGCGTGGCGCGAGTTCGCCTACCACCTGCTGCATTTTTTCCCCGCCACGCCCAAGGAGCCGCTTCGGGGGCAGTTTCGCGCCTTTCCGTGGGCGCGCGACGCCACGGGGCTGCGGGCATGGCAACGCGGCCGCACCGGGTACCCCATCGTGGACGCCGGCATGCGCGAGCTGTGGACCACCGGGTGGATGCACAACCGGGTGCGCATGGTGGTGGCGTCGTTCCTCGTGAAGCACCTGCTCATCCCGTGGCAGGAAGGCGCCGCCTGGTTCTGGGACACCCTCGTGGATGCCGACCTCGCCAACAACACGATGGGCTGGCAATGGACGGCCGGGTGCGGCGCCGACGCGGCGCCGTACTTCCGCGTGTTCAACCCCGTCCTGCAAGGCGCGAAGTTCGACGCGGGAGGCGCCTACGTGCGCCGCTGGATCCCGGAGATTGCGAAGCTGCCCGACGCCCGCATCCACCGGCCGTGGACGGCCACGCCCGAAGAACTCGCGACCGCCGGGGTCAGGCTCGGCGAGACGTATCCGGCCCCGATCGTGGACCACGCCGCGGCGCGCGAGCGCGCGCTCGAGGCGTTCGCGTCACTGCAGCGGTGACGGCCGGCCGCCACACATGGCGAGGGCGGCCACGCCAATCCAGGCCAGCCCCTTGAGGAGGAAGAAGGCCAGGCCCGCGAAGCCCAGCGTGCGCAGCGACCGCTTCATCCCTTCGCGGCGACCTTGGCCCAGCTGTCACGGAGGGTGACGATGCGGTTGAAGACGAGCGCGCCCGCCTGCGAGTCCACCGGATCGGGCCAGAAGTAGCCCGTACGCTCGAACTGGTAGCGCGTGCCCGGCGGGTCGTTCGCCACGCTCGGTTCCACCTTCGCGCCCGCCAGCACCACCAGCGAATCCGGGTTGAGGTTGGCGATGAAGTCGGTGTCGTCGCCGGCCTCCGGGTCGGGCGCCTGGAACAACCGGTCGTAGAGCCGCAGCTCGCAGTCGAGCGCGTGGGCCGCCGACACCCAGTGGATGGTGCCCTGCACCTTCCGCCCGTCGGGCGCGTCGCCGCCGCGCGTGGCGGGGTCGTACGTGCAGTGCAGTTCCACGACGTGGCCCCGTTCGTCCAGGATCACCTCGTTGCACGTGATGAAGTACGCGTACCGGAGGCGCACTTCGCGGCCCGGTGCCAGCCGGAAGAACTTCTTCGGCGGGTCGGCCATGAAGTCGTCGCGCTCGATGTAGAGCTCGCGCGAGAAGGGCACCTTGCGCGACCCCGTCTTCGGCACGTCGTGCGGGTAGTAGGGCGCGTCGAGCTCCTCCACCTGCCCTTCGGGATAGTTCGTGATGACCACCTTGAGGGGCTTCGTGACGCAGAGGACGCGCGGCACTTCCATGTTGAGGTCGTCGCGGATCGAGTGCTCGAGGATGGCGATCTCGGTGCGCTGCGGCTTGCGGGACACGCCGACGGCGTCGGCGAAGGCGCGGATGGCCTCCGGGCGCACGCCGCGGCGGCGGAGCGCGGCGATGGTCGGCATCCGCGGGTCGTCCCACCCGGCGACGTGCCCTTCGTTCACGAGGCGGAGCAGCTTCCGCTTGCTGACGACGGTATAGTCCAGCTCGAGGCGCGAGAACTCGGTCTGTTCGGGCGGCCGGTCGAAGCCTACCTCGCGGACGAGCCACTTGTAGATGTCGTTGTTGTCCTTGAATTCGAGCGTGCACAGCGAATGCGTCACGCCTTCGATCGCGTCGGAAAGCCCGTGGGCGTAGTCGTACAGCGGGTAGATGCACCACGCGTCGCCGCGACGATAATGCGCCGCCTTGCGGATGCGCAGCAGCAGCGGGTCGCGCATCACCATGTTCGGGTGCGCCATGTCGATCCTGGCGCGCAGCACGTGCGCGCCGTCGGCGAACTCGCCGTCGCGCATCCGTCGCAGCAGGTCGAGGTTCTCCTCCACGGTCCGGCCGCGGTACGGACTGTCCGTGCCGGGCGTGGTGACCGTGCCTCGGCCCTGCCGGATGGCCTCCTCGTCCTGCGAGTCCACGTACGCCCTGCCCTTCGTCACCAGCCGCTCGGCGAACTCGTAGAGCTGCTCGAAGTAGTCGCTGGCGTATCGCTCCTCGGCCCAGGCGAAGCCCAGCCACCGCACGTCGTCGCGGATG
>JAYEKC010000410.1:0-11561 GCA_034716715.1 Gemmatimonadota bacterium
AGGACGAGGTGATGCTCATCACCCGCACCGGGCAGATCATCCGGTCGCCCGTAAGCGGCGTCCGCGTCGCCGGCCGGAACACGCAGGGCGTGAAGCTCATGAACCTCGAGGGCGGCGACCTCATCACCGCCGTGGCCCGCGTGGTGCCCGAGGACGGCGAGGGCGGGGAAGGCGGCGAGGGCGAAGGCGACGCCACCGGGCCGGAGGAGCTCGAGCTCACGAGCGAGGAGTAGCCGGCCCGCCGCCCGGAGATCGGCGCGAACGTCAAACGGCGGCTGCCGGGAGCCAGATCCCGTCAGCCGCCGTTCGACCTGCAATCACCGCCTACTGCCGCCTACTGCACGGTGATCGTACCCGTCATTCCTGCGTGCAGCGTGCACGTCATCGAGAACGTGCCCCGCGTGTTGAACGTCCGCGACACGGTGCCGGTGGAAGTTTCCGGGATGTTCGCCGGTGCTCCCGTGCCGCCGAAAAGGACGTTGTGGGTGATGCCGGCGAACACCCACGTCACCGACTGTCCCTGGCTGATGGTGACCGAGCTGGGGTCGAACACGGTCCCGGCCACCGAGATTGTGTTGCCCGATCCCCCGGACGGGGCGGGGTTGCCGGGGTTGTTGTTGCCCGTGGACGGGGATGTGGGTGAACCGCCACCGCCGCCACCACAGGCGGCGAGAATCGCGGCGGCAACAAGGACGGGTAGCGCGCGCATTGGTCTCAAGGGCACCTCGATTGTGCGGACGGGCGAACCGGGGTCACGGTACAAGGGGAGACGTTCCCTTAGGCTTACCCACCGCAGGAGCATTACGTCACCGGTCACGCCTCTGCGGAACCCGCGCGGCGCGCGGGGGATAGGTGTCGCCAGCGGCACCAGACGCCTCGTACCCTCACCGGGACCCGAATGCCCGACACGCCCCCTTCGTGGACCCCGACGGCGCCGGATCGCGCCCGCAGTCTCGTGGACGCGCGGCTCCAGCTCCATTACGCCGCCCAGTTCGCCACCGCGCTCGGCATCTCGTACCTCCACCACGAGCCAGACGACAGCCACACCAACCTCGGCTGGAATCCGGCACTCGGCGCGCTGGTGTCGCACGAGGCCAAGGGAGCCCGGGGCCGCATCGCGGTCGGCGTGCAACCGCGCGGGCTCGACGTCGTGGTGGTGCGTGACGGGACGGTCGTGCGGAAGGTCGCCCTGCCGGGCCAGGCGGTTGCGGCCGCGGCCGACCGCATCCGCGACGCGCTCAAGAGCGAGGGGCTCGACGCGCGCCGGTACACGCTCGACCGCCACTACGAACTGCCGCCGCATCCCGTGGCCGGCGGGGAGGCATTCCGGTCCGACGCCACGGCGCTCGACGAGCTCGCGCGCTGGTTCGGCAACGCCGCAATCGCGCTCGGCCGGGTGGCGCGGGAGGTGAACGGCGCGTCGGAGGTGCGCGTGTGGCCGCACCACTTCGACATCGCGACGCTCGTGTCGCATGCGGGCGGCAAGTCCAACGGGCTGGGGCTCGAGCCCGGCGACGCGTACTACGGCGAGCCGTACTTCTACGTCAACGCCAGCCCGCAGCCGCGCGCCGAACAGGCCACGGCCACGCTGGCCGGCGGCGGTAGCTGGCACACCCGGGAATGGGTCGGCGCGGTGCTGCCGGGCTCGCGCGTCACGGGCGACGCCCGCGCGCAGGAGGCGCAGGTCGCGGCGTTCCTCGACTCGGCGCTCGCGGCCTGCCGCGCGCTGGTCGGCGCGTAGCAACGCGTTAGCGGCGCGCCGCCATCCAGGCGCGGCCTGGTGCGCTCGTGGGCCGGAGGGGCCGTGTCGCGGCCTGCCGCGCTAGTGCGCCGGCGGCGCCGCAGCGCCGGCGTCCTCGCCGAGATCCTCCAGCACCAGGCGGTGCGCCTTTCGGCCGCCACGCTCCATGGTGTGCGGCGCGTCCTCGTGGTCGAGGAGGAGGTGCGCGTAGTCCACGGCGCGGGTCACGAGCGCCTTCGCCCCTTCGCGCAGCTCCTTGCTGTGCTTCACCACCTCCACGTTCCGCTCCATGTCCTCCGCGGTCCAGCCGCGTGAGTGCGCGATGTACGGGAACTGCGGCATGTGGAACCCGAGTTCCGCGAAGAACCCCAGCGCCTGCCCCGCCACGCCCTGCACATTGTCCTGGCCGCCGGTGATGATGAACGCGGCCACCTTGTTCCGGATGAGCACACGGTTGGCGATGGTCACCTGGTTCTGCACGCAGTTCAATCGTTCGGCCATCCGGAAGTAGAGCGAACTCGCGCTGCCCCAGCGGATGGGCGTGGCCACGAGCACCACGTCGGCCCAGTGGACCATCGCCTCGTACACGCGGTCCATCTGGTCGTCGGGGTCCATCTGCGTGATGGAGCAGGGCCACGTGCAGGCGTGGGCGCTCTTGGAGTAGTAGCCCTCGCACGGGCGGAACTTCAGCTCGGCCAGCCGGATGGTCTTCGTTTCGGCGCTGAGTGTTGCCGCGTGCGCCATCGCCACGTCGAGGAGGGCGTCGCTGGTGGAATACCGCGGGTTCCTGACGTCCATGTTGGTGGTGGAGATGCCCACCACGCGCACGGGCCCGGGTTCCCGTTCCACCTTGCGGGCGAGCGGGTGCGGTTCGTGCACGCCGTGCGTGCGCTTGGTGACGGGACTCTCCGATGCGAGGAGGCGCCCGTTCTCGACCTTCACGTCGTAGCGCGGCACGGCGTCGGCCTCGAAGCCGGGTTCGCCGAGCCCGGTGCGGCAGTGATACTTCCAGTTGTGCCACGGGCACGTGACGTACTCGCCGTCGAGGCGGCCGTCGGCGAGCGGGCCGCCGGCGTGGTTGCACACGCCGGAGAGCACGCCGAACTGGCCGTCCTGGTGCGTGACGACGACCTTCAGCCGCCCGATCGTAGCGGCGGTGAGCGGCCTCTTGGTGAAGCGATCGACGGGTCCGAGCTCAATCCACATTGGGCATCTCCCATGGCGGGGCTTTCAGGAGGTATACCGGGCAGCGGCGCGCCGTTCCACCTCAGCGGCGCAGGTGCGCCGGCCTCACGCTGCGCTCAACGAGCACGAGCGCTCCGTCCACCACGAGTGCGAGCAGCGCGGCGGGAATCGCGCCGGAAAGCACGAGCCGCGAGTCGGCGAGCGCGAGCCCGGTGACGATGGGGTCGCCGAGGCCGCCGGCGCCGATGAACGCTGCGAGCGTCGCCGCGCCAACCGTGATCACGGCCGCCGTGCGCACGCCGGCGAGGATCACGGGTGCGGCGAGCGGCAGGCGCACCCAGAGCAGGCGCTGCGCGGGCGTGGCGCCCATCGCCTCGCACGCCTCCACCGCTTCGGGGTCGGCGTCGCGCACGCCGGTGTACGTGTTGCGCGCGATGGGATAGAGGGCGTAGAGCCAGAGCGCCACGAGGGCGGGCGCAACGCCCACGCCGAGGAGCGGGATCATGAACGCGAGCAGCGCGATGCTGGGGATGGTCTGCACCACGCCGAGCCCGCCCACCACCCACTCGGCGCCGCGTCGCGCGCGCTCGAGCGCGAGGCCGAGCGGGATGGCGAGCAGGGCGGCGGCGAGCAGGGCGATGGCGACGAGCTCGAGGTGCCGCAGTGCCAGGCGCGCGGTTTCGCCGCGGCGGGCCCAGAGGAACGCCACGAACGATTGCCTCCCAGCATCAGCGCGCGCTTCCGCGCTGCCCTCGGGGGGTTCGCCGGCGCCCTGGCCGGGCGACGCGGCGTGCGTTGCGGCATCCGCGCGCCCGCCGGCTGCGGGAACCAGGCCGAGGTCGCGCAGCGCCGACGCCGCGACGGCGGGGATCGGCTCGCCGTCCACCTCGACGCGCCGGTTGAGCGTCCGCATCCGTGACTCGTCGAGCCGGTCGCCGAGGAGCGTGAGCGCGGCCACCACGTCGGGCCGGGCCGACGCGACGCGCGGCGACACCACGGCCGCCGCCTCGTACGGCGGGAAGAAGTGCCGGTCGTCGTCGAGCGCCACGAGGTCGTACTTCGAGAGCAGGCCGTCGGTCGCGTAGCCGTCAATCACGTCCACCGCACGCTCGGCGAGGGCCGTGTACTTCACCGCGGGGGCGAGCGGGCGCACGTCGCGCAGGCGGAGCCCGTAGGCGCGCGTGAGGCCGGGAAGGCCGTCGGGGCGGCCGATGAAGTCGGACGTGAGCCCGCCCACGAGCGCCGTTCCCTTCGCCGCCAGGTCCGAGATGGTGCGGATGCCGAGGCGTTGGGCCGTCTCGCGGCGCACGGCGATGGCGTAGCCGTTCTGGAAGCCGAGCGGCGCGAGCCAGCGCACGCCGTACCGCGCCGCGGATTCGCGCGACACGTGGGCGAACGTCGCCCGCGCGTCGGCGCGCATCGCGGGCGTGAGCGAGTCCTTGAGGATGGCGAGCAGGCCCGTACCGGTGTATTCGGGGTACACGTCGACGGCGTTCGTGCGCAGCGCCCCGAACGCGATCTCGGTGGCGCCGAGCCCGGGTCGGCGCTCCACGGCGATGCCGCGCGATTCGAGCAGCTGCGCGAAGAGCTCGGCGAGCAGGTACGACTCGCCGAACGGCTTCGACGCGACCACCACGGGTGTCGCGGTCGCGGTCGCGGTTGCGGCTGTCGGGTGCGGCGCCGGGGCCGGTGGCGGCGCGCCCGGTTGCGGCGCGCCTTGCGTGACGAGCCGCGCCGGCCCGGCAAACGCGGCGCCTACGGCGACGCAGACGAGCACCCGCTTCACGCCGTCTCCAACGCCGCGGCCGCGGCGTGCGCCCGGTGGAGCAGCATGCCCACGTATTCGGTGGCAGGCGCGCGACGCAGCTGGGCGAGCGTACCGGCCTGCTCCACGCGCCCGGCCCGCATCACCACCAGCGAGTCGGCGAGCCGCGCGGCCTCGGCGAGGTCGTGGGTCACGAGCAGGGCGGTGAACCCGATCTCGGCGCGGACCCGGGCGAAGGCCTCGTGCGCCTCTCCGCGCGAAATCGCGTCGAGGGCGCCGAAGGGCTCGTCGAGGAGCACCACCTGCTGGCGCGCGGCGAGGGCCCGGGCGATGGCCGCGCGCTGGCGCTGGCCCCCGGAGAGCTCGCGGGGAAGCCGGGCGCCAAACGTCGCCGGCGGCAGGCCCACGCGCTCCAGCGCCTCGCGGGCCGAGGCGTGCGGGTCGGGCGAGCCGGCCAGCCGCGGCACCATCGCGACGTTGCGGAGCACCGTCCAGTGCGGCAGCAGGCCGCCGTGCTGCGGCACGTACCCGATGCGGCGGCGGAGGGCGATGGGATCCGCGGCGCGCACGTCGTCGCCGCCCACCGTCACCGCGCCCGATTCGGGCTCCACGAGGCGGTTGAACGAGCGGAGCAGGGTGGTCTTGCCCGACCCGCTCTCGCCCACGAGGGCCGCCATGCCGCCGGCGGGGACCGTGAGCGAGACGCCGTCCAGCGCAACGGCCTCGCCGTAGCGATGGCGCACGTCGCGGGCTTCGAGGATGAGCGACACCCGGGAGAAGCTACCCCAAGCTCAGGGGCGCGGCCGGAACCCAGCGACCTCGAAGTGCGCGTCGAGCGTGAGGACGTCGCGGAGCCCGCGTTCCCGCATCACCTCGAAACTCACGGCGTCGGCGAGGCTGAGCCGCTGCTCCGTGAACTTGCGGAGCCAGCGGTCGGTGGCGGTGCGCTCGAGATCGCGCGTGACGAACACGACTTCGTGCGACGCGTCCTGGTAGAGGCTGTCGAGGAAGCGCACGCCCTCCGCGGGCCCGCGAAACCGGCTGACGAGCGTCTGCATTTCCGCGACGACGAGGTTCGTCGTGACGAGCGTGACGCCGTCGCGAATCCACGCGCGGTAGGCGTCGAGCGATGCGTCGTGTTCCGCCTCCTTCGGACTGAGCGCCGCGAACCAGCCGGACGTGTCGAGGAACGCGCTCGCCATGGCGCCCGTCACCGCCCGCGCTTGCGAGTGCCCCGATGGGACTCGGCGAGCACCTCGTCGTGCCGGGCGGCGACGTGGTCGGGCCAGCGGCCCGAGGCGCCGTCGCTGACGAACCTCAGCATGGGACTCTCGCCGCCCTGCTCACGGGCGAAGCTCCGCATGCCACGGCGAAGCACCTCCGCCTTGGAGAGCCCCGATTCACTCACGAGGCGGGCGAGCAGCTCGCTGTCATCCGGTGCGAGGTACACTTGCACCGGTTCGCGGACGGCGCGAGGGCTCGTCGGCGCGGGTCGCGACTTCGGCATGCAGGGAGTCTAACAGCGGCGTACATGCAAGGCAATACATGTACCGCATGCACGATCGGGGCGTGCCCATCGCCGGGCGCCCGCGGGACGGACGCCTCCTGCGGGCGGGCCGCGTGGGACGGGCGCCGACGCCGGGAACTCCGGCGTACGCTGCGCGATATGTATGAAGCGCGTCACGGGCCGCGTGCGCACCTGTCGGTCCGGGCCCGGACGCGGTACCGTTGGCCGGATAGCTCCCAGGTTCCGACACATGCCCACCGTCGACACCCACCTCGCCGCCACGGGCGTGCTGCCCGGCCCGGCCGGCGCGGCGCAGGCCGCCTCCGTTGCACCGCTCGCGGAACGCTACGCGGCCGTGCGCGCCCAGACCGAGGCGCTCTGCACGCCCCTCCAGGTCGAGGACTACGTCGTCAGTTCGATGCCCGACGTGAGCCCCACCAAGTGGCACCTCGCGCACACGAGCTGGTTCTTCGAGACGTTCCTGCTGGCGGCCCACGATCCCGCGTACCGCAGTCCCGACGCGCGCTACGCGTATCTCTTCAACTCGTACTACGTGCAGGCCGGCGAGCGGCACTGCCGCGCGCAGCGCGGGCTCGTCACGCGGCCCACCGTGGAGGAGGTGTTCGCGTACCGCGCCCACGTGAACGAGGGCGTGACGCGGCTGATGGACCGCATCGCGGGCGACGCGGCGCATCCCGCGTGGCGGATCATCGAGCTCGGCATCCATCACGAGCAGCAGCACCAGGAGTTGCTGCTCACCGACATCAAGCACGTCTTCTGGATGAATCCCATGCGGCCGGTGTATCGCGCCCGGGCCCTCACATCGCACCCGCCGGCGCCGCCCGGGTGGCGCGCGGTGGGCGAGGGAGTGCACGTGATTGGCCACGACGCGGCGAAGGACGGCGGGTTCGCCTTCGACAACGAGTCGCCGGCGCACCGCGTGTTCCTCGAGCCGTTCCGCCTGGCCGACCGGCTCGTCACCAACGCCGAGTGGCTCGCGTTCATCGAGGACGGCGGGTACCGCCGGCCCGAGCTGTGGCTCTCGAACGGCTGGGCCACGGTGCAGAGCGAGGGATGGAAGGCGCCGTTCTACTGGGACCGCGCGGACGACGGCTGGCGCGAGTTCACGCTCGCCGGTGACGGGCCGGTGGAGCCCGCGGCGCCGGTGACCCACGTGAGCTACTACGAGGCCGACGCTTATGCGCGGTGGGCGGGTGCGCGGCTGCCGACGGAACCGGAGTGGGAGGTGGCGGCGCGGGCGTTCCCGGTGGACGGCGCGTTCGTGGAGGCCGGGCGGTTCCATCCCGCGCCGGCGGCGCGCGACGGGATGACGCAACTCTACGGCGACGCCTGGCAGTGGACGCAGAGCGCGTACACCGCGTACCCGGGCTACGTGCCCGCCGCGGGCGCGATTGGCGAGTACAACGGCAAGTGGATGGCCGACCAGTGGGTGCTGCGCGGCGCCTCGTGCGCCACGCCGCGGAGCCACGCCCGCGTGACGTACCGGAACTTCTTCCCGAGCGACGCACGCTGGCAGTTCACCGGCGTGCGGTTGGCGAGCGGCGCGTGACCGCGGCGCCCATCCGGCTCGGCGCCGCGATGTACGCGGCGAACGCGGCGCGCAACGCGGCGCGCAATGCGGTGCGCGCGCAGGCGCTGACCGGCCTCCTCGCCGAGCCCAAGACCCTGCCTGCGTCGCTGTTCTACGACGCGGCCGGCGCGCGCCTGTTCGAGCGGATCTGCGAACTGCCCGAGTACTACCCGACGCGAACGGAGATCGCGATCCTCGAGCGGCACGCCGGCGAGATCGCGGCGCTCGCGGGCGGGCGCGTGGCGCTCATCGAGTACGGCAGCGGCGCCGGCGTGAAGGTGCGGCACCTCCTCGACCACCTGCGCGAGCCGTCGGCGTACGTGCCGGTGGACATCTCGCGCGAGCAGCTGGTGGCGGTGGCGGCCGAGCGTTCCCGGCAGTATCCGCACCTCCCGGTGCGGCCGGTGTGTGCCGACTACACCGTGCCGTTCGACCTCCCCGCGCTGCCGAAGGACGCGCGGCGCGTGGCGTTCTTCCCCGGCTCGACGATCGGCAACTTCCATCCCACGGAGGCCGCGGCGTTCCTGCGCCGCGTGCGGCACGCCGTGGGCCCCGGCGGGGCGCTCATCCTCGGCGTGGACCGGCGGAAGGACCCCGCAGTGCTGCACGCCGCGTACAACGACGCGGCTGGGGTGACGGCCGAGTTCAACCTGAACGTGCTGCGTCGCCTCAACCGCGAGGCCGGCGCGTCGTTCGACGTCGCGAGCTTCCGCCACGTGGCGTTCTTCAACGACGCGGCGAGCCGGATCGAGATGCATCTCGAATCCGCGCGGGACCAGGAGGTGTGCGTGGGGGGCGTGCCGGTGACGTTCACGTGCGGCGAGACCATCCACACCGAGTGCTCCTACAAGTACGACCGCGAGCGCCTCGAGGCGCTGGTGGGCGCGGCGGGGTTCACGGTTGAACGTCTCTGGACCGACCCGGCCGATTGGTTCTGGGTGGCGTTCCTGGGCCAGGGATAACCGCAATCGCCCCCGGGAAGCCCCTGCCGGCACGGGGCTGGATGGGGCCGCTTCGGGCGGCGGGACGGGGCCTTCCGCGGCCACTCCGCCGGGCCGGTCCGCAGGGGTGACCACGGGGGGTGGACCAGGGGGGCCGGGGGTGGCCACCGGGGGCGGACTGGCGGTCCGGGCCGGGTTGGGGCTACCTTAGCGGCGTCGGCCACTATAGTTGGACCCCGTCCTCCGGCGCCTGCCGGCTCGCGGGGAATGCGAGAGCGCATGACCCAAGCCTCCACCACTACCCTGGTGTCGCTCGACGACATCCGCCGTGCAGCATCCGCGCTGCGGCCGGTGGCGGTACGCACGCCGTTGCTCCGCTCGTTTTCGCTCGAGGACGTTGCCGGCGCGCCGGTGTACCTCAAGCCCGAGATGCTCCAGCGCAGCGGCTCGTTCAAGTTCCGCGGCGCGTACACCTACGTCTCGCGCCTCACGCACGACGCGCGCACGCGCGGCCTCGTGGCGCCGTCGAGCGGCAATCACGGCCAGGCCGTGGCCCTCGCGGCCCGCCTCTACGGCGTGAAGGCGACGATCGTGATGCCCACCACCGCCGCCAGGGCCAAGGTGGCCGGCGCCGAGCGGCTCGGTGCGCGCGTGGTATTCGCGGGCACGACGACGGCCGAGCGCATGGACAAGGCGCGCGAGATCGTGGTGCGCGACGGCGCCACGCTCGTGCCGCCGTACGACGACGCGGGGATCATCGCGGGGCAGGGCACCGCGGGCCTCGAGATCGCCGAGGACCTCGCCGCGCTCGGCATCGCCGAATGCACGGTGGTCGTGCAGGTGGGCGGCGGGGGGCTCTCCGCGGGCGTCGCCGCGGCGGTGAAGCAGGCGCACCCGCACGCTCGCGTGGTGGCGGTGGAGCCGGCCGGCTCGCCCAAGCTCACGCGCGCGCGGGAGGCCGGCGAGCCGATCGCCATTCCGCCGAACCCGTCCGGCCTGGCCGACGGCCTGCTGGCGGTAAAGGTTGGCGCGCTGCCGTTCGAGCACCACCAGGCGTACGTGGACGACGTGGTGACGGTGGACGACGCGGCGCTCGCGCCGGCCGTCCGCCACCTGCTCGATCGCGAGAAGCTGGTGGCCGAGCCGAGCGGCGCCATCACGGTGGCGGCGCTGATGACGGGCCGGGTGAAGCCGGAGGGGCCGGTGGCGTGCTTTCTCTCCGGCGGGAACATCGAATGGTCAGGGCTCCAGGCCCTGCTGGCGGAATGATGGCGGCCGGGAACGCGCGGATCCTGATTGCCGACGACGACCCGAGCGTGCTCGAGTCGCTCTCGGGCGTGCTGCGCGATTCCGGGTTCGACGTGTCGGCGGCGGACGGCCGCGAGTCGCTGATGCGCGAGCTGCGCAAGGCGACGCCCGACCTCCTGCTGCTGGACGTGATCATGCCCGGCGCCGACGGCGTGCAGGTGCTGCAGGAGCTGAAGGGCGACTCGCGGTGGCGCGACATCCCGGTGCTGATGGTGTCGTCGCTCTCGCCGGACGAGATGACGGAGAAGACGTTCGGGCTGGGCGCCGCCGACTTCATTCGCAAGCCGTTCCGCCCGCGGGAGCTCATCGCGCGGGTGCAGGCGCAGCTGCGGCTGCACCGGGCGCTCACGGCGTCGCGCACCGCGCTGCTGCTGGCGGAGGACGAGCTGCGGCGCGCGCGCGAGGACGCCGAGAGCCGGAAGAAGGTGGTGGACATCCTGCACGAGGTGACGGGCGACCTCGCGACGGACGAGATCTACCACATCCTGGCGCGCCGGGTGGCGCGCGCGCTGAACCTCTCGCGCTGCTCGGTGATCCTGGCGCGGCCGGGCGACTCGGTGGGCATCGTGGCCACCGCGTTCGACGACCCGGCGCTGCGCCACTTCGAGATCCACCTCGACCGCTACCCGGAGATCCGTCGCGCCCTGGAGACGGGCGAGCCCGTGCTGGTGGAGGACCTGCAGAACAGCGACCTCCACCGGAACATCCGGAACGAGTGGCTGGCGCGGGGCACGAAGGTGCCCATCCGGTCGGTGATCGTGCTGCCGTTCCAGCTTGGCGACGAGCAGGCCGGCGTGTTCTTCCTTAGGCGCGTGGTGTCGGAGCCGCCGCTCACGAAGGAGGACGTGGAGTTCGCCGACGCGGTGGTGAAGGCCGCCGTGGCCGCGATCGTGCGCGCGCAGCTGCTGGAGACCACGCGGGCGGAGAACACCCGCCTCGAGGTGCTGGCGCACACCGACCCGCTCACGCAGGTGCTCAACCGGCGCGCCCTCACGGTGCGGCTGGTGTCGGAGATGGACCGGGCCCGACGCTACAGCGCCGACATCTCGATGCTGATGGTGGACCTGGACCACTTCAAGGGCATCAACGACTCGATGGGCCACCTCGTGGGCGACGACGTGCTCCGCGAGCTGGCGCAGCTCCTGCAGGAGTCGGTGCGCAGCGTGGACTTCGTGGCGCGCTACGGCGGCGAGGAGTTCGTCGTCGTGCTGCCCGAAACCGCGATCGCCGGCGCCGTGAAGTTCGCCGAGCGCCTGCGCGAACGCATCGCCGCGACCAAATTCGTGGCAGCGCACGGCGGCGTGCGGCTCACCGCGAGCGTGGGCGTCGCCTCGTACCCGAGTCCGGAGGTCCACACGGTGGACGACATCTTCGCGCGCGCCGACGAGGCGCTCTATCGTGCCAAGGCCGAGGGCCGCAACCGGGTGTGCCAATGAGCATGCGGTGTCCCACGTGCGGGACGATCTACGGCGACGACGCGAAGTTCTGCACCAAGGACGGCGGGCGGCTGCTGCCGCACGGGG
>JAYEKC010000411.1:0-2240 GCA_034716715.1 Gemmatimonadota bacterium
ACGGCGCCACGATCGCGGTCGAGAGTCGCCCCGGCGAGGGCAGCACGTTCACGGTTTCCTTCAGCAAGCACGCCGACAACTCATCGCGCGCCGGCGGGACGACCTGAGGCCAGCAGGCGAGCAATACCCTGTTCCAGTGTCAGGCGGTCATCCATCGGGACGAAGTCGGCCGACGTTGCGTCCGTACGGATCCGGATCCGGCGCACGAAGAACGCATTGCCATCGAAGTGCAGCTGAAGCGTGGTAATCGCCCAGCGGCCGCCAGCCACGTTCCGCTGCCGAATGACGGCGTGACCACCCCGGTTCAGCCGGCCCAGCAGCCCCCAGCCAAAACTGACGTCGCGCGTAAGGGTTGCCTCGATGCCCGTCACACGATGGGCGACAGTGTCGATGACCATCGTGCCCTCCAGTCCCGTGAGCAACGCCGTTTCGCGTGACGGAGGCACGAAGCCGTCCCGGGGGCGGAATGCAAGGCGGAGGCCTGCACGGCCGGTCACACCCGTGTCGCGCCCAGCAAGCGTAAACTCGAAGGCGTCCGGCATGACCACCATGATGCGCCGGACACGCTCTTCATCCCGATAGAGACTCGCAGCGAGCGCGCGCAGTGCGGCACTGTCGCTCCTCAGCGCCGCAAGTCGGTCAATCTCCTCGCGCTCGCGCGCCGGTGTCAGACTGGCGCCATCCATCCGGACGAGGCGGCCGATCGTCCAGTCCCGGGTTTCGATGATGTCGCGCGCTTCCGATCCTTGCGGTGAGACAGATGTCCGGCGGTACATGATGTGGCCGCCGGCATTCGCGGCGGTCACTTCGCGTACGATCGTCTCACGCACCAGCGCCATCACCGCGCTGTCGCGAGCCCGGGTGACCGGGGCCGTCGCGACGCCGGTGGTCCCTCCGCTCAACTGCGGCGATGCCGGACCGCCTGCGCCGACCGCCATGCCGAGCAGCAGGAACCGGGCTCCGGACGTCATGCGCTCCGCGCGGCACGCCACACACGATTGTAGATCGGCGTGAACACCAGCCCGACGTACGCGCCCCAGAGGAAGCTCTCAGCTGCGCCCAGGACGAAGCTCGGCCACGAGAGCCACCGGAACGCCGGGAGGGCCACCTCGAGCAGCCGGTGCATGTGGAACGCCTCCGGCGTGACGAGCCCATAGACCACGCAGAACGCGAAACTCACGGTCGCGAATATCCCCAGTGACCAGGTGACGACCTTGATGTCAAGCATTGGCGCCCCCGCGATCGTCCGCGCTTGCGCCGTGATTCTCCCGTGCAGCGTGCCCACCGTGGCATCCGTGGCCGCCCTGGTCATCGTGCCCGTCGTGCCCGCCGTGCCCTCTGTGCCCGCCGTGTCCGGCGTGTCCGCCGTGCCCGCCGTGCCCCATGTGGCCCATATGCATCCACAAGAAGGCCACCAGAATGAGCGCGAAGACCCAATTCTCGCTTAACCATTGCACGCGATGTCCCTCCATTCAGGAGTCACGCAGTCAATCGTTCCCCGGTCTCAGCCATCGCCCGGCTGTCGGCGGTCACACGTCTGCGGCCGCGGCGGCCGTAGCCGTCGCGCCGTCGCGGATGCGATAGAGCTCCTCGACCGGCAGCACTGCGATGACCCCGTCGCCGGGGCTTCCCGTACGCGCCGCTCGCATGATGGCCTCGCACACGGCATCCACACGATCAGCACTCAGGAACATCTCGATGCGCATGTGCTCCGACAGCCAGTCCCGGCTGTAGAAGTCGGAATACTCGCCGAACCCCTTGACCCGCGTGACGGTGATGCCCCTCACGCCGGCCGTGATGAGATGTTGTTCCACAGTCTCGATCAATGCCGAGCGGACAATCGCCGTGACCTTTCTCAGTGTCATACGACCTCCTGATCCATTCGACTCGATCCGCACGGAAGGTTGGCGAACGATCCTGAACGACACCTGAGCGACCGCTGAGATACGACGCCGGAGCCGCGGCGGACCGCACCGTCGGCGAACGGCGGGCGTTACCGTCCCACGCCGAGCATCATGACCGCCATGATCACCCCGGCTCCCACGAGCAGGAAGCGGGTGCGTAACGATCCGGTCAGAGCGCCCCCCCGCCCCATCGCGTGCGGTTCCGGGACCGCGACAGTGTGCGCGACAACAATCGGGGGGTCCACTGACATCCCGTTCACGCGAGTAATGCGAACTGCTACGCTGTAGAGCCCGGGAGCACTCGTCGCTGCGGTGAACACGAATTCGCCGTCGGGC
>JAYEKC010000412.1:0-2236 GCA_034716715.1 Gemmatimonadota bacterium
CAGGACGCGCGCGTCGTCGCGCCGTGGGTCGCCGCTGACTGCCACCTCGACGGCGCCGTGCACGGCCATGTCTGCCGCACCCAGCAGGTGCCCGAGCATCACCGGCATCCGTTCGATGTGCTCGCCGGCGCCGGCGAGCACGCGCCCCGCGCGCGCTCTCGCCGCGTCGTCGCCGAAATACTCCGCCACGAACAACTGCAGTTCCACCGCGAGCGAGGTGCCCGAAGGCGTGGCGTTGTCGGCCACGTCGCGCGGCCGCACGACGAGCGCCTCGTGGTCCGATGACGTGTCGTAGAACGCGCCATCCTCCTCGCTCCAGAACCAGCGCACGCACGAGTCCGCCAGCGTTCGCGCGCGGTCGAGCCACTCGCGCGCGAACGTGGCCTGGTAGAGCCCGATGAAGGCGAGGCCGAGGGCCGCGTGGTCCTCGAGGAACCCGCCGATGCGGCGGCCGCCGGGCATCCATGCGCGAATCACGCGGCCGTCCGCCGTCATCTCCTGCCACAGGAACTCGCCCGCCCGGCGCGCCAGGTCGAGCGTGCCCGCGTCACCGAACACGCGCCCGGCCTCCGCCAGCGCGCGAACCATCAGGCCGTTCCAGCTCGCGACCACCTTGTCGTCGAGGCCGGGCCGCACCCGGCGCGCCCGGCGTTCGAGCAGCGTCGCCTTCGCACGCGCAAGGCCTTCGGTCGCGGCGCGCGCGGCCGCGGCATCGGCCACATGCAGGATGTTCGCGCCCTCGAAGTTGCCCTGCGGCGTCACACCCCACGCCCGCGCGCACGCGTCGAAGTCCTGGCCGAGCGCCTCGCGCAGCTCCGCCTCGTTCCAGACGTAGAACCTCCCTTCCTCGCCCTCGCTGTCGGCGTCGAGCGAGGAATACCATCCTCCCTCGGGTGATGTCATCTCGCGCATCACCCACTGGACGGTCTCTTCGGTCACGCGGCGCACCTCGGGATCGCCGGTCGCCTGCCAGAGGTGCACGCCCAGCCGCGCGAGCAGCGCGTTGTCGTACAGCATCTTCTCGAAGTGCGGCACGAGCCAGCGGGCGTCGGTGCTGTACCGCGCGAATCCGCCGCCCACCTGGTCGTAGATGCCGCCGCGCGCCATCGCGACGAACGCCCGGTGCGCGATCTCGAGTCCGCCGGCATCGCCCGTGCGCGCCCAGTGCCGCAGGCAGAAGTCGAGGGCCATCGCCTGCGGGAACTTCGGCGCGCTCCCGAGCCCCTCGAACCGCGGTTCGCGCAGCCGCGCGATGGCCGCAAACGCGTCGCGCAGCGTGGCCGGGGATGGGCCATCGCCGGTCCGCGGCGGCGCCGCCAGCTCGCGAAACATCTCGCGCACCCCCTCCGCCGACCGCGTGACCTCGTCGCGCCGCGTGCGCCACGCCTCCGCCACCGACGCCAGCACGCGCCGGAACGACGGCATCCCGTGGCGGTCGGCCGGCGGGAAGTACGTCCCCCCGAAGAACGGCACGCCCTCCGGCGTCAGGAACACGGTCATCGGCCAGCCGCCGTGCCCGGTCATCGCCTGCACGGCCTGCATGTAGATGCCGTCGAGGTCGGGCCGCTCCTCGCGATCCACCTTCACGTTCACGAAGTGCGCGTTCATCAGGGCCGCCGTGTCGGCGTCCTCGAACGATTCGTGCGCCATCACGTGGCACCAGTGGCATGCGGCGTAGCCGATGGACAGCAGGATCGGCCTGCCCTCGCGCCGTGCCAGCGCGAGCGCCTCGGCGTCCCACGGATGCCAGTCCACGGGATTCTCCGCGTGCTGCCGGAGGTAGGGGCTCGATTCGGAGGAAAGCCGGTTGGTCACGGTGGCGATGGCACGTGCGTACGGGCCAGTTTACAACATCCACGGCGCGCCGCGCCCGTGACGCGCCTGCATCGCGCGCCACGCCGTACCCGACCAGCACCGCTTGCCGATACTCGCCCGAGCCCTCGACCCCGCGGAATTCCACGCCGGCCCCAAACCCGCCGCGTGGTCGCAGGCCATGTGGATCGTCGCCGCGGCCCTGCTCGTGCGGCTCGCCCTCGCGGCCGTCGTGCCCCTCTTCCCGGACGAGGCGTACTACTGGGAATGGTCGCGCCGCCTGGCCGCCGGCTACTTCGACCACCCGCCCGCCATTGCCTGGCTCGTGCGCGGCGGCACGGCCGTCTTCGGCGACACGCCCTTCGGCGTCCGGTTCCTGCCCGTCCTGGCGGGCGGGGGATGCGCGCTGGGCGTGGTGCGGTGC
>JAYEKC010000413.1:0-2234 GCA_034716715.1 Gemmatimonadota bacterium
GTCGGAACTCCGGCTGGCCGACTCCGTGCGGGTGGTGGATGGCGAGTCCGTGTACGTGGCGCACCCGGCCGAGGCGCTCGACATCGAGGTGAGCGTGGACTACGCCCACCCGCTGATCGGGGCGCAGACCGGCCGGTGGCGCGTGACCGAGCACACGTTCCGGTCCGAGCTCGCTGCGGCGCGGACGTTCGGGTTCGTGCACGAGGTGGAGGCGCTGCGGGCCAAGGGACTGATCCAGGGGGCGTCCACGGCCAACGCGATCGTGCTGGACGACCGGGGCGTCGTGGAGAACACGCTGCGCTGGCCCGACGAGTTCCTCCGCCACAAGGCCCTCGACGTGGTGGGGGACCTGGCCCTTGCCGGCGCGCGCGTTCGTGCGCACATCACGGCACACAAGCCCAGCCACCGCGGTACCGTCACCCTCGTGCGCGAACTGGTGGCCAACGCCCTGAAGGAGGCGCGAGTGATCGAGATCGACGAGATCATGAAGGTCCTGCCGCACCGGTATCCGTTCCTGCTCGTGGACCGGATCCTCGAGATCGAAGCCAACACGCGCATCGTCGGGATCAAGAACGTCACGGCGAACGAGCCCTTCTTCCAGGGACACTTTCCCGGCCACCCGATCATGCCGGGCGTGCTGATCGTCGAGGCCATGGCGCAGGTGGGCGGGATGCTCCTGATGGGGACGGTGGAGGATCCAGGGTCGAAGGTGGTGTACTTCATGTCGCTCGACAACGTGAAGTTCCGGAAGCCGGTCAAGCCGGGCGACCAGATCCGGTTCGAGCTGGAGATGAAGCAGATCCGCGGGAAGGTGTGCCGGATGGCGGGCGTCGCGAAGGTGGACGGCGCTGTGGTCTGCGAGGCGGAGATGGCCGCCATGGTGCGCGACCGATGACATCCCGGATCCATCCCACCGCGTTGGTCGATCGCACCGCGGAACTCGCGGCCGACGTCGAGGTGGGGCCCTGGGCGCTGGTGGGGCCGCAGTGCGTGGTGGGCGCCGGGTCGGTGCTTGCGGCCCGGAGCGTCCTGGAGTCGCACGTGCGCCTCGGCCGCAACGTCCGCGTCGGGATCGGGACGGTGCTCGGCGGGCTGCCGCAGGACCTGAAGTTCAAGGGCGAGGAGACCTGGGTCGAGATCGGTGACGGGACGACGATCCGCGAGTACTCGACGATCAACCGCGGGACCGCCGAGTCGTTCAAGACGTCGGTCGGCAAGAACTGCTTCCTGATGTCGTACGTGCACCTCGCGCACGACTGCCACGTCGGCGACAACGTGATCATCTCGAACGCGACGCAGCTGGCCGGCCACGTGACGGTGGAGGACTACGCCGGGATTTCCGGCGTCTGCGCCGTGCACCAGTTCACGCGGATCGGCCGGCACTCCTACATCGGCGGGCACTCCCGCGTACCGAAGGACGTACCGCCATTCGTGAAGGCCGTCGGAAACCCCATCCAGCTGTATGGCCTCAATAGCGTGGGGTTGCAGCGGCGCGGGTTTTCCGCCGAGACGCTCGCCGAGCTCAAGAAGGCGTACCGGCTGTTCTTTCGGTCCGAGCTGAACCTGTCGCAGGCCCTGGAGCGCGCCAGGGGGGAACTCAAGCAGACGCCGGAGGTCGCGGCCATGATCGCGTTCTTCGAGGCGAGCGAGCGCGGGGCCACCCTGTGAACGCCGCTCCGCGCGTCGCGGTCGCGGGTGTCGGGAGCCTCGGCTTCCACCACGCGCGCATCCTGCGCGACCTGCCCGGCATCGCGTTCCAGGGTGCGTACGAGGCCAATCCCGAGCGCTCGGCGTTCGTGGCGAAGGAACTCGGGATCCGGGTGCACGCCACCCTGGACGCGCTGCTCGCGGAAGTGGATGCCGTGTCGGTCGTGGTGCCGACGCCGGCGCACTTTGCGGTGGCGCGCGCGGCGCTGGCCGCGGGGAAGCACGTGCTCATCGAGAAGCCGATCACCACGACCCTCGCCGAAGCCGACGAACTGCTCGACCTGGCGCGCCGCCAGGGCGCAATCGTCCAGATCGGGCACATCGAGCGGTTCAACCGCGCAATCCGCGCGGCCATGCCGTTCGTGGACCAGCCGCTCTTCCTCGACAGCGACCGGCTGGCGCCGTTCAGCCCGCGCGGGTCGGACGTCGCCGTGGTGCTGGACCTGATGATCCACGACATCGACCTCCTGCTTTCACTGGTGGGCGCGAAGGTGCGCGACGTGGCGGCGGCGGGCATCCCGGTGCTT
>JAYEKC010000414.1:0-2220 GCA_034716715.1 Gemmatimonadota bacterium
GACGACGTTGCGCTGCTCGCGTTGCAAGGGCCGAAGGCGCAGGAGATCCTGTCGCGCCATACCGACGTGGACCTCGAGGCGATCAAGTACTACTGGTTCACGCGCGGCACGGTGGGCAACGTGAAGAACGTCATCATCGCGCGCACGGGCTACACCGGCGAGGACGGCTTCGAGTTGTACTTCGATCCCGCGCACGCCGAGACCATCTGGCGCCTCCTCACGGCGCAGGGCGATGTGACGCCCGCCGGCCTCGGCTGCCGCGACTCGCTGCGGCTCGAGATGGGGATGGCGCTCTACGGCAACGACATCGACGACACGGTGACGCCGCTCGAGGCCAACCTCCAGTGGCTCGTGAAGATGAAGAAGGGCGACTTCACGGGGCGCGCGGCGCTCGAGAAGCAGAAGGCCGACGGCATCCCGAAGAAGCTCGTCGGGTTCACGATCACCGACCGCGCGTTCCCGCGGCATGGCTATCCCGTGTTCGTGAGCGGCCAGGCCAGTGGCGAGGTGCGGAGCGGCACGATGAGCCCGTCGTGCGGATTCGGCATCGGGACGGCGTACGTGCCCACGGCCCATGCCAAGCCCGGCAACACGCTCGAGGTGGACATCCGCGGGAAGAAGGTGGCCGGCACGATCGTCGAGACGCCGTTCTGGAAGCACGGCACGCATCGGTGAGATTGATGACCCGCTGCCCGTCGCCTGTCATCCGTCACCCGTCTCCTTGCCCTTGTCGTCAATGAAGGTCCTGATCACCCTCACGGACGTCGAACCCGCCGTTCGCCTCAATGCGCTGCTCGAGCGCGACGGCGTCGCCACCGCCGTGGTCTCGCCGATGGACGACCTGCCGAGCGCGGTGAAGCGCGAGCAGCCCGACGTGATCGTGGTGACCGGGAACCTCCTCGACCCGCCCACGCAGTCGCTGGTGCGCCAGCAGCTCTGGGACGGGGCGGCGGTGCTCGGCCTGGCCGACGTGGGCGACCGCGAGGTGCAGCACCGGCTGCGGGCGGCGGGGTTCAGCGAGGTGCTCACCAAGCCGGTGGCGCCGGAGGAGCTCGCCGAGCGGGTGCACGCGCTGCTCGGGCGGCGGGAACTCGCCGAGCGCACCGGACTGTACGGCGAGAGCGAGGCCGTACGCGAGGTGCTCGTCAAGGTCGAGCAGATGGCGCCGGTCTCGAGCACGGTGCTTGTCGAGGGCGAGAGCGGCACCGGCAAGGAGCTCGTGGCGCGCGCCATCCACCACTTGAGCCCGCGGCGCAACAAGCCGTTCATCGCGGTGAACGTGGGTGCGCTGCCGGAGACGTTGCTCGAGAGCGAGCTGTTCGGCCACGAGAAGGGCGCGTTCACCGGCGCGGCGGAGCGGCGCATCGGGCGGTTCGAGCTGGCCGACGGGGGGACGATCTTCCTCGACGAGATTGGCGACGTGCCGCCGGCCACGCAGGTGAAGCTCCTCCGCGTGCTCGAGGAGCGCGAGGTGACGCGGGTGGGCGGCACGCAGGTGATTCCCGTGGACGTGCGCGTGGTGGCGGCCACAAACCGGGCGTTGCGCGAGAGCGTGGAGCGCGGGGCGTTCCGCAGCGACCTGTACTACCGGCTGAACGTGCTGTCCATCTACCTGCCGCCATTGCGGGAGCGGCGCGACGACATCGTGCTGCTGGTGCGGCGATTCGTGCAGGAGTTCAGCCGGGCGCACGAGCGGGAGTTCCGCGGCATCACGCCCGAGGCCATGCAGGCGCTGGTGGACTACTACTGGCCCGGCAACGTGCGCGAGCTCCGGAACCTGGTGGAGTCGATGGTGGTGCTCGCGCACGGGCGGGCCATCGGGCTGGAGGACATCCCGCAGGCCATCCGGGAGCAGGGCCCGCCGCGGTTGCTGCCCGTGCCCGTGGGGCCGCTGGTGCGCGAGGGGGAGAGCGCGCGCGGGCGCGAGCTGGAGTTCATCGTGCGCTCGCTGGTGGAGCTCAAGCTGCAGATGGAGGAGTTGCGCCGCCGGGTGGACGACGACCGGGCAGCGCTCCTGCAGTACGGGTCCGCCGGAGCGGCGGGGGCCGTCGTGGGTGGCGAGGTTGGGCTTCCCGCGGGCAGGGTGGGCGGCCTGGAGCCGCCCGGGGCCGGGGCATCTCCCAACGTGGTGACCGTGACGCCCGGGATGACCATGGCCCAGATCGAGCGGGCGGCGATCGAGGCGGCGTTGCGGGAGACGCAGGGCACTCGTCGTAAGGC
>JAYEKC010000415.1:0-2214 GCA_034716715.1 Gemmatimonadota bacterium
CTGCAATACCGCCTCGTGCAACTCCTCGCCGGAGACGGCCGGAATCTCTTCGTGATCGGCGATCCGGATCAGGCCATCTATGGATTTCGCGGCGCGGATTATCGCTATTTTCCCCGGCTGAGGGAGGACTTCCAAAAGAGTCGGTTGATTCGGATGGAGACGAATTATCGCTCCGTCGGACGCCTCCTCCAAGCCGCGACCGCCGTGATTGGGCGCAACCCGGATCGCGTGGGCGGGACGTTGACGTCCACCCGCGGTCCCGGCGAACCGATTCGCCTCTTGCGTCCGGCCAGCGGACTGGGGGAGGGAATTGCGATCGTTCGGGAGATCGGGCGCATGGTGGGCGGCGCCACGATCCTCGGGACGGGAGCGGCCGCGCTCGTGCTCGACGTTCCCACCGTCGTGGCAACCGGCATCGGTGCGGCCAGTCGCGCCGGCGTGGCGGCAGCGATTCCCGCGTCGCACGAGCGCCGACGGACGGTGCTGGTGGTGGACGATTCGATCACGACCCGCACGCTGGAACAGACGGTGCTCGAGGCCGCCGGCTACGACGTGCTCACCGCTGCCGACGGCGCCGACGCGTGGAGGGTGCTGCAGGAGCGGGGCGCCGACCTGGTGGTGGCCGACGTCGAAATGCCGCGGATGGACGGCGTGGACCTCACGGCGGCGATCCGCGCGTCGAAGCGGTTCCGCGAGGTGCCCGTGATCCTCGTGAGCGCGCTGGAGAGCGACGCGCATCGCCGACGTGGCCTGGAGGCCGGCGCCGATGCGTACCTCGGCAAGTCGGGGTTCGACCAGCAGCGCCTGCTCGACGCCATTCGTCAGCTGCTCGACTGAGCCGGAATGCCGATGACTCTGCGCGCGGGGTGCCGATGATCCGGGTGCTCGTGGCCGAAGACTCCCGCACCGTGCAGGAGCTGCTGGTGGCGATCCTCGAGAGCGATCCGGCCATCCGCGTGGTGGGCTGCGCGCGCACGGGAGCGGAGGCCGTCGAACTCGCGGGGACGCTTCGCCCCGACCTGATCACGATGGACATCCACATGCCGGGGATGGACGGGGTGGAGGCCACGAAGGAGATCATGGCCCGCTGGCCCACGCCGATCGTCATCGTGGCGTCGAGCCGGAGCCAGGCCGACACGGACCGTTCGTTCCACGCAATGCGCGCCGGCGCGCTGATGCTGGTGTCGAAGCCCGACAACCCCGCCGCCGAGGGATTCAACGGACGTCGCGAGCGGCTGCTCGCGATGGTGAAGGCCATGGCGGAGGTGAAGGTCGTACGGCGGTGGGACACGCGGACGAGAACCCCCTCCCTCCGCCCCGAGGCGCCATCGCCCGACGCGGCCCCGTCCGACGCGCCGCCGCCGGCCGAGCGCGGCGGCTTCCGCGTGGTGGCGATTGGCGCGTCGACGGGTGGCCCGGCGGCGCTGCAGCGGATTCTCGAGGACCTGCCGCGCGACATTCCGGTCCCGCTGCTCGTGGTGCAACACATCGCCGAGGGGTTCGTGGCCGGGTTCGCCGATTGGCTGGCGGCCTCCTGCAACCAGCGGGTGACGGTGGCCGTGGACGGCGAGGCCCTGGCGGCGCGGACGGTGTACATCGCGCCCGAGGGCGCGCACCTCGGGGTGACGGATCGCCACTGCATCGAGCTCGCGCGAACCCCGCCGATCGAAGGGTTGCGCCCGTCGGCCACGCACCTGTTTCGGAGCGTGGCCCGTGTGTACGGAGCGCGGACGCTCGCCGTGATCCTGACCGGGATGGGGCGTGACGGCGTGGGCGGGCTCCGCGACGTGCGAGCGGGCGGCGGCTATGTGATTGCGCAGGACGAAGCGACGTCGGTCGTGCACGGGATGCCGGGCGAGGCGGTTGGCGCGGGCCTGGCCAGCGTCGTGCTGCCCATCCAACTGATCGGACCGGCGATAACCCAGATGGTGGAGAGCCTGGATGCCAACGAGAATCCTCGTCGTTGAGGACAGCCCCACCCAGGCCGAGCGGCTCGTGGCGCACCTCGAGGCCGCTGGCCACATCGTGCAGGCGGCCACGACGGCCGAGGCGGCGCTCGACCGGCTCGACGCCGGCGCGTTCGACCTCGTGCTGAGCGATGTGGTGATGCCCGGAATGGGCGGATACGATTTCTGCCGCGTGGTGAAGGCGCAGCAACCGGAGCTGCCCGTGCTCCTCCTGACCAGCCTCTCGGACCCGATGGACATCATCCGC
>JAYEKC010000416.1:0-2206 GCA_034716715.1 Gemmatimonadota bacterium
CTCAAGATGGTCGGCAAGCGACGCCGCCTGCTCGACTACCTGAAGCGCACCAACCTCGACGCGTACCGCAAGCTCATTGACGAGCTTGGGCTGCGCTACTAGCTGACGACGAACTCGCGAGCGCGCGGACGCAACTGGCGGACCGCGCGTTTCGCTTTGTTCGACCGAGGTTTGGTGCCCCGCCGCCGGCGACCCGCCGACGCGCGCAGGCGCTTGCCCCCGGCCGTTCCCGGCACGCGAGCCCACCTTCCTGATCCTTCATTCCAGCAGGCAATCCCACATGCAACGCATTGAACGCACCTTCGCCGGCCGTCCCCTGGTCATTGAAACCGGTCGCATGGCCAAGCAGGCCGCCGGTTCCGCCGTGGTCCGGTTCGGGGACACGATGGTCATCGCCAGCGTGACGGTGAGCGACAAGCAGAGCACGCTCCCGTTCTTCCCGCTCACGGTGGAGTACCGCGAGAAGACCTATGCCGCGGGCAAGATTCCCGGCGGCTTCATCAAGCGCGAGGGGCGGCCGCGCGACGAGGAAATCCTCTCGGCGCGCATCATCGACCGGTCCATCCGGCCGCTCTTTCCCGAGGGCTTCCAGAACGAGGTGCAGGTCTTCGTCTACGTGGTGAGCGCCGACCAGGAGAACGACGCCGACGTGCTCGGCCTCGTGGCCGCGAGCTACGCGCTCAACGCCTCGAAGATCCCGTTCGCTGGGCCGATCGCCGCGGTGCGCGTGGGCCGCGTGCAGGGCAAGTGGGTGCTCAACCCCACGTTCCAACAGCTCGAGTTCTCCGACATGGATCTCGTCGTGGCCGGCTCGGCCGACTCGATCGTGATGGTCGAGGGCGGCGCGCTCGAGATCGGCGAGGATGACGTGGTCGAGGCGCTGGGCATCGCGCAGCGCGGCATCCGCGACCTGATCGCAATGCAGGAGGAGATGCTCGCCGACCAGCGCGCCCCCAAGATGGAGTGGGCGAAGACCGAGACGCCGGTCGAGGTCATCGCCCGCGTGAAGGCCGAGGCCGAGGACGCGATCCGCACCGCCATCAACCAGGCCGAGAAGCACACCCGGGTGCAGGCCGTGGAGCGCGTGAAGGGTGAGGTCAAGGACAAGCTCAAGGCCGAACTTCCCGAGGAGATGCACGGGTTCATTGGCGGCGTGCTGGGGGACCTCGAGTACGTGGCCCTGCGCTCGCAGGTGCTCGACACGGGGCTGCGCGTGGACGGGCGGAAGCCGGCCGAGGTGCGGCCGATCACCATCGACACGAGCCTCCTGCCGCGCGCCCACGGGTCGGCGCTCTTCACGCGTGGGCAGACGCAGGCGCTCGTGTCCACGACGCTCGGCACCGCGAACGACGTGCAGCGCCTGGACTCGATCGACGAGCCGAAGGAGAGCACGAAGAGCTTCATGCTCCACTACAACTTCCCGCCGTTCTCCACGGGCGAGGTGCGGCCCGTGCGCGGCACCAGCCGGCGCGAGATCGGCCACGGCAACCTCGCCGAGCGCGCGCTGATGGGCGTACTGCCGCCGTTCGAGGAGTTCCCGTACACGCTCCGCGTGGTGTCGGACGTCCTCGAGTCCAACGGCTCGAGCTCGATGGCCTCGGTGTGCGGCGGGTCGCTGGCCCTGTTCGACGCCGGCGTGCCGATCAAGTCGGCGGTGGCCGGCGTGGCGATGGGGCTGATCAAGGAAGGCGCGCGGTACGCGATCCTCACCGACATCCTCGGCACGGAGGACCACCTCGGCGACATGGACTTCAAGGTCGCGGGCACGAGTGCCGGCATCACGTCCATCCAGATGGACATCAAGATCCAGGGCCTCGACCTGAACCTGATGCGCGAGGCACTCGCCCAGGCGAAGGAAGGCCGGATGCACATCCTCGGCGAGATGAAGAAGGCGCTGCCCGAGCCGCGCCCGGACCTGTCGCCCTACGCGCCGCGCATCGTCACGGTGCAGATCAACCCCGAGAAGATCGGCGACCTGATCGGCCCGAAGGGCAAGACCATCCGCGGCATCCAGGACGAGACCGGCGCGGAAATCACCGTGGACGACACCGGCCTGGTCACCATCGCGGCCGTCGGCGGCGACTCGATGCAGCGCGCGAAGCAGATGGTGCAGGCGATCACGGCCGAGCCGGTGGTGGGGGAGATCTACGAGGGTCCGGTCAAGAGCACGACGGCGTTCGGCGCCTTCGTCGAGATCATGCCGGGC
>JAYEKC010000417.1:0-2198 GCA_034716715.1 Gemmatimonadota bacterium
GCGCCGAAGAAGGCCGCGAAGGCGGCCGCGAAGGCGGCCGCGAAGGCAGGCCCGGCGCACAACCCGTGGAAGGAGTACGCCGACCGGTTCGAGCGCGAATCGGCGACGACGCTCAAGGTGATGCGCGCCTACCCGTCCGACCAGGGTGCCTTCCAGCCGCATCCCCGGTCGAGCAACGCACACCGGCTCATGGCCACGTTCGCGATCGAGCAGGGCATGACGCTCGGCGCGATCACCGGCACGCTGAAGATGCCGCCGCAGTTCCCGCCGCCGCCCGCGTCGCTGGCCGAGTGCATCACGGCGTTCGAGGCCGCGGTGCGCGACGTCGTGGCCGCGGCGCGACGCGCATCGGCCGCAAGCCACGCGCGCACCGTGCCGTTCTTCGGCGGTCCGCAGCAGATCGCCAATTTCCCGGCTGGCGCCGTGGCGGAGATGATGCTCGGCGACCAGATCCATCACCGTGGCCAGCTCTCGGTGTACCTCCGGATGGCGGGCGGCAAGGTGCCGTCCATCTACGGGCCGTCGGCAGACGAACCCTGGTAGCGGGTTGTCCAGGGGCTGCGACGGGCCGGCGCGCGGGTTCGCACGCCGGCCCGTTTCGCGTTTCCGGGGCTCAAATGCCGCCTCGCTGCCGGACGGCGCCGTTTCACGGCGGCCGGTTCATCCCCGGTTGAGGGCGGGCAGCGGTCTGCCGTGCAGTTTCGTATGTTCTCTAATGAATGCGTCGGCTACGCCTGCCGGCGCGTTTGCGTGCGATCCCACACCTCCACCCGTTCCATGACCCGCACAGTCCGCCGCATCACCCTCGCCGCTGCGCTCGTGGCCTCGGCGGCCGCCGCTGCCGGCGCCCAGACCCTCGATTCCGCCACCGTCGCCGGCCTCCGCTGGCGCAACGTGGGCAACGCCAACTTCATGGGCCGCATGTCCGACGTGGTCGGTATCCCCGGCCCCTCCAAGACGCTCTTCGTGGCCGCGGCGGGTGGCGGCATCTGGAAGAGCACCAACAACGGCAACACGTGGCGTCCGGTGTTCGACGACAAGCGGGTCATCTCGATGGGCATGCTCGCCATCGCGCCGAGCGACACGATGCAGGTGTGGGCTGGCACGGGCGAGCCCAACTCGCGCAACACCATCGAGCCCGGGGGCGGCGTCTACAAGTCAACGGACGGCGGCATCACGTGGAAGCTCACGGGACTGGAGAAGACCCAGCACGTCGGCGGCATCGTCGTGAACCCGACCAACCCGAACGTGGTGTACGTGGCGGCGCTCGGCGCGGCGTGGAAGTCGAACCCGGAGCGCGGGCTGTACAAGACCGAGGACGGCGGCGGCACCTGGAAGCTGGTGAAGTTCATCAGCGACAAGGCCGGTGCCGTGGACGTGAAGCTCGACCCCCGCAACCCGAACGTGGTCTGGATGGCCGCGTGGGAGCGGCTCCGCACGCCGTATTCGCTCAAGTCGGGCGGGCCGGGCTCGGGCCTCTGGAAGTCCACCGACGCCGGCGCCACGTGGACCGAGGTGAAGGGCAACGGGTTCCCGACGGGCATCAAGGGCCGCATCCGCATCGCCATCTCGCCGTCGAATCCGGACATCATGTACACGATGGTCGAGGCGGCGGACCCGTCGCCCGACGGGAGCTACACGCCACAGCGCGCGCCGAAGGAGAGCGGCCTCTACCGTTCGAGTGACGGCGGCAAGACGTGGACGCAGCAGAACAACATCAACACGCGCCCCTTCTACTACTCGAACATCGCGATCGACCCGCGCAACCCGGACCGCGTGTACTTCTCGAGCACGCAGCTGCAGGTGTCGGACGACGGCGGCAAGACGGCGCGCAACGCGGCGCAGCAGGTGCACGTGGACGACCACTCGATCTGGATCGACCCGCACGACCCGGAGCGCATCGCGATCGTGAACGACGGCGGCATCGCGCTCACGATGGACAAGGGCGGCAACTGGGTGCAGCCGCAGAACATCCCGGTGGCGCAGTACTACGAGGTGAGCTACGACATGCAGGTGCCGTACTACATCTGCGGCGGCGCGCAGGACAACGGCGCCTGGTGCGGGCCGAGCAAGCGCCGCGGCGGGGTGAACAACGCGTACTGGTTCACGATCTCGGGCGGCGACGGCTTCTACACCGCGCAGGACCCGAACGACGCGAACATCGTGTACGGCGAGTCGCAGGGCGGCAATGCCTCGCG
>JAYEKC010000418.1:0-2192 GCA_034716715.1 Gemmatimonadota bacterium
TTGCCACACCCGATCATGCCCGCGACGCCGAGGATCATCAGGAACAGTATACAGTAGGCAGTAGACAGTAGACAGTAGAACGACTGTCTGCTGTCTACTGCCCACTGCCTACTATATACTGTGTTCCCATGCTGATGAAATCGCTCCGCCTCTGGCATCGCTGGGTGGGCTGGATTGCCGCCATCTTCCTCCTGTGGGCGGCCTCGACGGGCGTGCTCGTGGCGTTCACGGAGTTCTTCGGGGCGGATGAGGCCGAGCGCGAGCGGCTGCGCGACGTGCCGAGCGACGTGAAGCTCAACGCGTCCGACACGGCGGCGGCGGCGGCGCTCGCGCGGGCACTGCGCACGGCGGAAGCGAGCGCGCCCGGCGCGCCCGTGGACAAGGTCGAGCTCAAGCTCAAGGGCGATCCGCCCGTGGTGTCGGTGTTCATCGGCAAGCCCACGGGTGGCGAGGACAAGCTGCTGCGCATTCACGCCCTCACTGGCGCGCTCCTCGCCACCGAGACGTACGCCGACAAGCCGTTCCTCTACCGGCTGCACAGCGGCGAGGCGTTCGGCGACGGCGGGCTGGTGGGGGCGATGCTGTGGGGCCTCGCGCTGGTGGCGATGACCATCACCGGTGGCGCGATGTACATCCACATGTACCGCAAGCACCAGGTGGCGCAGCAGCCAACGGGCCTCCGGAAGTTCTTCTGGTGACGCGCGGGGCGGCGTGATTCCATGCGCGCCAACCGGTCAGCGGAGGACGCGCTCGCGCGGCTGAGGCAGTGACCGCCGCCGGCCCCGGCCTCGTCGCCGCCTTCCTCGAGCACCTGGCCAAGGAGCGCGACGTCTCGCCGAACACGGTGACGGCGTACACCCGCGACCTGCACGAGTTCACGACGTTCCTCGGCCCGTACTTCGGCGAGGGCGAGGTGACGTGGGAGCGCGTGGACCGCCTCGCGATGCGCGCCTTCCTCACGCACCTGTCCCGGCGCGGACTGTCCCGCCGCAGCTCGGCGCGGGCACTGAGCGCCGTGCGCTCGTTCTACGCCTGGCTGCACCGGCAGGAGATCGTGGGCGACAATCCGGCGCGCACGGTGGGCACGCCGAAGCTCGAGCGCCGGCTCCCCGGGCACCTCGACCGGTCGCAGGTGGAGACGCTGTTCCGCGCTATGCAGACGCACGCTGCCGAAGGGAAGTTCGCCGACGTGCGCAACCTGGCGATGGTGGAGCTGTTCTACTCGTCGGGGCTGCGCGTATCGGAGCTCGTGGGCGTCAACCGCGCGGACCTCGACCTGCTCGGCGGCACGGTGAAGGTGCGCGGGAAGGGGAGGAAGGAGCGCATCGTGCCCGTGGGCAACCACGCCCAGCGCGCGCTGCGCGAGTACGAGCGCGTGCGCGACGTGCTGGTCGCGAAGATCGGCCCCAAGGCCGACCGCGCGGCGGTGTTCCTGAGTCCGCGCGGGAAGCGGCTCACCGTGCGCGGTACGCAAGCGGCGGTGAAGCGATGGCTCGCGCAGGTGGACGAAGGGGCAGGGCTCTCGACGCACTCCTTGCGCCATACGTTCGCCACGCACCTGCTGGACGCCGGCGCCGACCTGCGCGCGGTGCAGGAGCTGCTCGGCCACGCGTCCATCTCAACGACCCAGATCTACACGCACACGAGCGTGGAGCGGCTCAAGGAAGCGCACCGGAAGGCGCACCCCCGTGGGTAACGGTAAAGACAACTGCGAGTGAGCGGTGGGCTGAGCCCACCGCCAACCGCCAACCGTCACCTCTTAACTCATTGTTGCCCTGGCAGTTTGAGTCGCCATGTCTCCGCACGCCCGCGGGCCGCACCCTCGCGGCCAGGTCGTCAGAACGGTGCTGGCGCTGATTCAAGGCGAACCCGGCCGTCGACCGCGACCGCCATGTATACGACATGATGGCCGAACCCAACGACAACTCGCCCGGGCGGTACGATCACGCGGCCTGACCGGGCGCCCCGCTGGCTGACGACATCGTACACAGAGCCTCCGTCAACGGTCTCGGCAGTTCGAATCCACAGAGCGTCATCGTGATCGGCTCTTACGCCACCCGGAACAAGGTTGGGCACACGATCCGGAAGCTCGTCCGGTGGGAGGAACAGGAGAGGCGGGCCTCCGGTGCGCCCCCCACTCGCGTACGTCGTCAGGTCTTCGGAGGCGACCCCCGCACTTGTCGCGTGCCGTC
>JAYEKC010000419.1:0-11199 GCA_034716715.1 Gemmatimonadota bacterium
CGCCGCACTGCCGCACTACCTTCACTTCTACAACACGGAACGTCGCCACACCGCACTCAACTACATGCCACCCCTCCAGCGGCTCCTCGCACGTCGGTGAACAACGTCTTCGTCATCAACAGCTAGCCCGCTGGCTTCGTGCACGCGGCCCCGGTCACGAGCGTCCGCTCCGGCTGCGGGCAGGCCTGCGGTCCGCCCGGCTACGGCAGCCGGATCAGCGTCGCGTCGAAGTAGGTGCGGACGGGCACGCGCACGGGGCTCCGGATCGCGTCCACCGGGATGTCGAGCCACCCTTGCAGGCTCGCCCGCTCCGACCGGAGCAGGAACCCCACGCCGTCCTTGGCCACCACGACGATGCCCTCGTCGGTGCCCTCGAGCGTAGCGTTGCCGCCGATGCCCTTCTCGGGGGTCTTGAGCTTGTCCGCGATCCGGATCTGCTCGTGGACGCTCACGACCCAGCCGTCGTGGCCGGCCACCGTGGTGTCGCCGAGCACGCGGTAGGCGCCCTTGCGCGTGATGGTGGTGGTGGCCGTCGTGGAATCCTTCGCCGTGCGCGTGCGGCTCTCCGTGGTGGAATCCGTCCACTCGGCCCCGGCCGCCAGATGCGACCTGTCGACGCGGAAGATCATCCCGCCGAACTGCGTGACGGGGTCCGAGGCGCGGCCGCCGGCGTCGTCACCCGGCACCGCGGAGAGCACGCGCCCACGCCCTGCCGCGTCGAGCCGGATGGCGATCGGCGTCCCGACGATGGGCTTCGTGTCGATGCTCAGCCGCCCGCAGGCGCAGTACTGCTCCACGGACAGGTTCGTGTAGGTAAGGACGAGCGAATCCGCGCGCACCTGGCGCACGGTGAACTCACCCTCACTCTCGATGGTGACGCCCAGCGTGCCGCGCACGGACTGCACGACGAGGCGGTCGCTTTCCACGGTGCGGAACCGGGCGGGCGTCTGCGCGTGACCCGCGGTCGCGGCGGCGACGAGCAGGGCAACAACGGCGGGCGCGACCCGGGCGCGAGCAGTCAGGGGCAGTGGAGGCAGCGACACCCTGGAGAAGATACGCGCCGGCACAGCCGCCGGGGCGCCGCACGCCGGGGCGCTACTGCCCGGACGGCGGCCGATACACCGTTACATGCGGTTTTGAGCACCGGCCGGAACGAATGAGTGCAAGCTCAACCAGGGACGAATGGCAGGCGGCTGCGCGGTGGGCCAAATTCCGGGTCCGCCTTCATTCCGCATGGCCATCGGCAACTTCCACATCGGCATCATGGGCAACCTGTTCTCGGGGAAGACCACCCTGATGAACGCCCTGACGGCCGATCCCTATCGCTCCGAACTCCGCGCGCTGCTCGGCGGCGGGGAGATGTACTCGTTCACCGAGCGGGTGGAGAAGGACTCCCTCACCGACCGCTGCCTGCGGCTGTTCTACGAGGACCGGGTCGCGAACATTTTCGCGACCGAGGTGGCGTTCCTGCACATGCGGGTGCTGCAGCAGCGCGAGATCCGGCACCTGATGACGCGCGAGAGCCGCACGCCGGTGATCGTCCTCGAGGACCGGCCGTTCCTCGACGGGCCGGAGGTGTTCGTGCGGCGGATGATCGAGGCCGGCGAGATGCCGGCGCCCCACGCCGAGCTCTACTACACGCTCTTCCACCAGACGCTGCACCACGAGCGCATCCGGCTCCCGGACCTCACGGTGTACCTCCGCACGGAGCCGGCGCTGCTGGAGAAGCGCCGGGCGTCGCGCGCCGCGGCCGGCGACGAGTACGCGCAGACCATCACGCTCGACTACCTCGCCCAGATCCACGACTGCTACGAGGAGATCGTGGCGCAGTGGCGCGACACGCTGCGCAAGTACCAGGAGCTGACCATCGTGCCGCCCGACTCGGAAATCCTGGTGCTGCCGGCGGAGATCGACATGTACGACCACCCGGACTACGTGCACGTGGCCGCGGGGACGATCCGCGAGAAGATTCGGCGGATGGTGGCGGCGCGGCGGAATGGTGAGGGGGGCGGGCGAGGGGTGAGGGCTGGTGAGGGGTGAGGGGTGGTGAGGGGGGAAGCGTGAGGGGGCGGAATTCGACCTCCCGCTCGACGGGCGCCCGCCGCGCGCCCCCGGGCGTGCTGGTAGTGCGCGAGGATCCGTCCATCAAGCGGCACGAGATCGCCCACCGGCTCACGCGGGTGGAACGCCGGCTCCTCACCTACCTCGCGAAGCACCAGACGCTGATCGCCTGCTGCGGCAACATCGGCGCGGGCAAGAGCTCGCTCGTGAAGCTGCTCGCCTACAGCACGGGGATGAACGCGCTGTTCGAGCTGCCCGACGAGGGGTTCGAGGACCACATCGCCCAGAATCCGTCGCTCTTCCCGCTGCTCGCCACCGCGAAGCACTCGGCCAAGCGCACCCTCGGCCGCTACTACGGGGCGATCAACGAGTTCATCGCCGTGCAGGGCAAGGCCAGGCCGGGCAGCGCGGCGTGGCAGGCCGCCAAGAAGCACCTCGAGCAGGCCGCGCTCGACATCCAGCACGCGTACCTCGACCTCCGCAAGATGCAGCTGCAGGCCGCGCCGCACCTCTCGGCGTCCACGTGCATCGACGGCTCGCCCCTCGCCGACCGCTATGCGTTCTGCGAGGTGCTGCACCGCGACATGGACGTGCCGTACCTCACGGCCGAATCCCTGGCCGTGATCGACGCCCGGCTCGACGGAGAGTTCCGCGCGCTCGCCCGCCCCGGACTTGTGGTGCTGCTCAAGAGCCCGGTGGATGCGCTGCTCCGGAACATCGGCGAGCGCCGGCGCGACGAGGAGACCGCAGGCGAGGGTGCCGGCGCGAGCGGCGGCGCAGCCGCCGACGCGGCCGTCGGGGCGGCAGCGGGGGCGGGCACCGCCGCCGACCTGCCCGAGGGACTCGTGCGGCTCGTGCGCGCGCTCAACGCCCGCTATGACGCGTTCGTCGAGAACGTGCGGGCCACGGGCTGGTACCGGGGGCCGGTGCTGGTGATCGACGTGTCCGAAATCGACTTCGTGTCGAACGTCCGGCACCTGATTGCGGTATATGAAGGGATCGAGTCCCTCCTCGTGCCCCGGGAGTTCCGCGCCTGATGCTCCACACGCTCCTCGTCGCCTTCGCCGTCCTGCCGCTCGCGCTCTCGTTCCGGCGCGACTTCCGGCGCTGGCTGTTCTGGGGACCGCGGACGCCGCGCACGGCGGAGTTTCACCGCGCGCGCGCCGAGCGCCTCGTGGCCACGATCGTGGGGCTGGGGCCGAGCTTCGTGAAGATCGCGCAGGTGTTCGCCGCACGCGCCGACCTCATCCCCGAACCGTACCTCGCCGCGCTCGGCACACTCGTGGACCAGGTGCCGCCGCTCCCGTTCGCGCACGTGGAAGCCACCATCCGCGATGCCTACGGCCGCGGCGTGGACGAGGTGTTCGCCGACTTCGAGCGCGCGCCCGTGGCGTCGGCGTCGCTCGCGCAGGTGCACCGCGCGCGGGCGAACGGCGAGACGGTGGCCGTGAAGGTGCTCCGCCCCCGGGTGGAGGAGCGCGTCGCCGCCGACGTCAACGCGGCCCGCACCATCCTCCGGTGGCTCGACCGCTGGTGGGGCCACCCGCACATCCGCCGCGAGCTCACCGCCCTCGACGCGTTCGAGGTGCGCGTGCGCGAGGAGGTGGACTTCCGGCTCGAGGGCGCATACGCCACGCAGATCCGCGAGAACTTCGCGGGCAACCCGCACGTGGTCATCCCTCGGATTCACGGCGACCTCACGCGGCAGCGCGTGCTGGTGATGGAGTTCGTCGAGGGCACGCGCATCGACCGCCTCGACCCGGCGCAGCACCCCAGCGTGGACCCGAAGCGCATCGTCCAGACGCTCGTGGAACTGTACGTGCAGATGGAGCTCATCGACGGGCTGTTCCACGCCGACCCGCACCCCGGCAACGTGCTGCTCGCCCCGGACGGCCGGATCGTGCTGGTGGACTTCGGCGCGGTGGTGCGCGTGCCGCTGGAAATGCGGCGCGCGCTCGTGCACACGTCCATCGCCGCCATCCGCCGCGACCCGGACGCGGTGATCCGCGGGTTCACCGACCTCGGGCTCGTGCCGCCGGGCTCCAATCGGGCGGAGCTCGTGGACATCGCCCGCACCCTCATCGCGCAGGCGTACTCGCGCACCACGGCCCGGGAGCGCATCGACTCACTGCTCGCCAACCGCGTGATGCAGGCACTGTTCGACTCGCCCATCACGCTCACCCAGGAAGCGGTATACTTCGCCCGGGCCGCGGCCCTCATCGAGGGCATCGGCACGCGCTACGACCCGTACTTCCAGGTGGTGCCCGTGGCGAGTCCCGTCGTGCTGCGCATGCGCACGAAGATCCTCAAGTCGCTCGGCGAGACGGTGCGGCCGAACGTGGAGGAGATCGCGACCGTGGCGGGATACACGCTCGGCCGCGCGGCGCGCTGGGTGGCCGACCTGGTGGGGAAGGCTCGCGATGGCAGCGGCAACAGCGGCGGCAGCAGCAACGGTAACGGCAGCGGCGCCCGGCAGGTGGCGACCGGCGCCGTGGTTCTGCTCGTCGCAGGCGGACTCTCGGCGTGCGCGGGCCGAGCCCCGGTGTCCGCCGCGCCGGCACCAGCCGTGGCGCCGGCTGTGCGCCAGGCGCCCCAGCTCACCGTGATCGACGTGCGATGCGACAGTTGCGAGCGCGCGCCGCTCACGCCGGAGGTGGCCGACGCCATCGCGCAGCGGGTGGCCGTACTTCGCCAGCGCGGCGGCGACTGCGGGACGTACGGGGCCGTGCTGGAGCGCGCGTTCGCCGAGCGGCGGATCACGCTGCGCCCCTTCATGTGGCGCGTGGGGCAGAACCTGGCGTCGGGGATGACGGCGCCCGAGGGCGAGATGACCGTCGCGCTCGACATCGACGCGCTCAACGTGGGCGCGCGGACGCTCGCCGAGGTGGTGGAGAGCGCCGAGCACGAGGCGGCGCACCTCGCGTTCCAGTGGCTCCCCCGCGACGCCGCCGGCGAGGCCGAGGTGGACCGCCGCGTGCGCGCCTGCCGCGGCTAGCCGCCGCGGGGCTGACTCGGCGCGGTCCGCGGCGTACTGTTCGGCAGTCATTCCCCCAGCCGAGAGATGCTGATGCGACGTGTATCGCCCTTCCTGGCGCTTGCCGCGATCGCGGCGTCCCTTCCCGCCGCTGCGTGCTCGCAGGGACTTCCGCCCGTCAGCGAGCAGGTGGCGGCGGCCGTGCTGCCGCTGCCCAAGGAGATGCAGGCCGGCGCCACCGTGATGGGCTACAAGGCGAAGGGCAAGCTCGAGGTCATCCGGCAGGGCAACAACGGCATGATCTGCCTCGCCCTCTACGTGACGCGCCCCGACTTCCACGTCGCGTGCTACCACCAGGGGCTCGAGGCGTTCATGGCACGGGGCCGCGCGCTGCGCGACAAGGGCATCGCCAACGTGGACTCGGTGCGCTTCAAGGAGATCGCCGACGGCACGCTGAAGATGCCGAAGGCCGGCGCGCTCTACGAGATCAACGCGAAGGGGCAGTCCGGCTGGGACCCGAAGACGGGGAAGCTCACCGGCGGGACGCCGATGGCCGTGATCTACATGCCGTACGCGACGACCGAGGAGACGGGCCTCTCGTCGGTACCGGTGCCGAACGGGCCGTGGCTGATGCTGCCGGGCACCGCCAAGGCGCACGTCATGCTCGTGGGGTCTATGGCGCCCTGAGCGCCGCCTCGACCTCTGCGGCGTGGCCGGCGGCCTTCACCTTCTCGAACACGCGCGCAATCCGGCCGTCCGGGCCGATGATGAATGTGGTGCGCTCGATGCCCATGTACTTGCGGCCGTACATCGACTTCTCCACCCATACGCCGTAGGCCTCCGCCACCTTGTGGTCCTCGTCGGCGAGGAGCGTGAACGGCAGGTCGTACTTCTGCTTGAACTTCACGTGACTCTTCACGGAATCGGGTGATGCGCCGAGGATCACGGCGCTGCCCTTGGTGAAACGTGGGAAGAGGTCGCGGAACTCGCACGCTTCCGTGGTGCACCCGCTGGTGTCGTCCTTCGGATACCAGTAGAGCACGACCGGCTTTCCCTTGAGGTCCTTCAGGGCCAGCGTGGAGCCGTCGTCGGTGGGGAGTGCAAACGGGGGCGCCTTGTCGCCCGCCGCGGGTCGCTTGCCGGCCATGGTCATCGCCTGGAGTTGGTCTTGTCGAGCGCCGCCCGGAGCCCGCGCGCGAGCTTCACCGGATCGTCGTTTGCCCAGAAGTGCATGAAGAAGAGGCGCGGCTCCTCGGTGAGCAGGTGGTTGTGCAACGACACGGCCTCGATGCCGTTCTCCCGCAACGCGCGGATCACCGCGTTCACCTCACTCGCCACCATCACGAAGTCGCCGGTGATGACCGCCTTGCCGCCCCCCGACGCCTGGAAGTTGATCGCGGTGCCGAGCCCCATCACCGGCGGCACGACCATCCCCCCGTCGCGCACGTCCTCGGCGCGCGGGAAGCCGAACTGCAGCGTGCCGCCCGCCACGCGGCCGGCCGCGCCGAGCGCGCTCGAGATGGCCGCCGAGTCGAGGCCGAGCGGCGGCGCGGCGCCCGCCGGCGTTGGCGCGGGCGCGCCCGTGAGCGCGAGGGCCGCGCGAATGGCCGTCGCGATCTTCACGGCGTCGCCGTGCGCGTGGACGTGCGTGTAGTACACGCGCGGCGACTCGCGGAGCAGATGGTGGTGGATGGCCGTCTGCTCCACCCCGCCCTTCTGCAGCGCGCTGATGACCGGCGAAATCTCGTCCTCGGTGAGCACGAGGTCGCCCATCACGAGGGCGTCGCGGCCCATCGGGGCGAACGCCACCCAGCCGCCGAGGGCGAACGCGGGCCGGATGGGCACGCCGGCCACGGTGACGGTGAGGTCCGAGCGCGGGAAATTGAAGCGGTGGACGTCGCCGGGCTGGACGACGGGCGCGCGACCCATCGCGGCCTCGACGGCCTTCCAGTTGAGCGCTGCCTGCGCGTGCGCACCCCCGGACGCGATCGCGAGCGCCGTGGCAACGATGGCCAGGTTCGCGCGACTCCGATTCATCGTGACTCCTTTTCCGCTGTCTGCTCCGACGACGACCGCAGCATCACGCGCAGCAGGAACCCGTAGAGCACCAGGCAGCTCACCGCGCCGGCCATCACCGTGCCCAGCACGATGTGGCCCATGTGCACGCTGGCGGAGAGTTCCGGCGCGAGCCCGCAGCAGATCAGCGCGGCGGTGATGACGATGCCGCTCGCGAAGAGCGCCGTCCAGAACGCGCGCCGCAGGGCGCGGTCGTGGTCGAGCTCCCACGTCAGCGTCGAGTAGTGCACCAGGGCGTCGGAACTCGTGGCGGCGCCCGTACCGGGCTGGAACATCGTGCCGTATACGCGGGCGAGCTCGTGGAAGCCGCGCCGCGTGAGCAGGTGGTTGATGTAGAGCGCGCTCACGCCCTCGTGCGGCACGGCGACGAGCTGGCGGGCCGCGCGGTCGATGCTGCGCGTGGTTTCCTGCAGCGCGAACAGGACGATCGCGCCGAGCAGGCCCATCGCGGCGGCCAGCGTCTGCGCGATGGTGCTCATCGTGTAGAAGAGCGCCGACTCGACGTTGGCGTCGACGGCGATCACCGCTTCCTCGTGCGCCGCGCGCGGGCCCGGCGGGCGGTCGGGCGGAGCGGCTCGCCGCCCATCAGCACGGCCATCAGCGCCTTCTGGACGTGCAGCCGATTCTCGGCTTCGTCCCAGACGCGGCTCTGCGGGCCGTCGATGACGCCTGCCGAGACCTCCTCGCCACGGTGCGCCGGGAGGCAGTGCAGGAAGATGGCGTCCTTCGCGGCACGGGCCATCAGCGCGTCGTTCACGATGTAGCCCGCGAACGCCCGCGCGCGCTCCTGCTGCTCGCTCTCCTGGCCCATCGACGCCCAGACATCGGTGTTCACGACGTGCGCGCCCTCGGCCGCCTCGCGCGGGCTGCGGGTGAGCCGCACGTTCCCGTGCGCCCGGGCGCGGGCCAGCACGCGCGTCCGGGTCGTACCCCTCGGGGCACGCGAGGCGCAGCTCGAAGCCGAGCTGGCGCGCGGCGTCGAGCCACGAGTTGGCCATGTTGTTGCCGTCGCCGATCCAGGCGATGCGCCGGCCCTCGTATGTGCCGAACGCCTCGCGCACCGTCAGCAAGTCGGCGAGGATCTGGCAGGGGTGGTGCTCGTCCGTGAGGCCGTTGATCACGGGAATGTCGGCGGCGCGCGCCAGTTCCTCGACGCTGGCCTGGGCGAACGTGCGGATCACGATCCCGCCGCACATGCGCGAGAGCACGCGCGCCGTGTCGGCCACGGGCTCGCCGCGGCCGAGCTGGACGTCGCGCTCCGGGAGGAAGAGCGGCTGGGCGCCGAGCTGGGCGGCCCCCACCTCGAACGACACGCGCGTGCGGGTGGACGACTTCATGAAGATCATCGCCAGCGCCTGGCCCGCGAGCGGCCGCTTGCGGTAGCGGCCGGCCTTCATGCGCGCGGCGAGCGCGAAGAGGGCGTCGAGCTCCGGCTTCGTGAAGTCGGCGACGGTCAGGAAGTCGCGGTGCGGGCGCATGGGAAGGGACGGAATCTACGCCGCCTTGCGGTGTTTTGCTCCCTTCGGCGGGGTATTGATGGCGCGTCGGGACGGGAATAGGCTTATGGTGTCGCCGGCACCTTTCAGGAGATTTCCATGCCGGTGGCCGTGCGGCTGTCGCGGAACTTCTACGAGCGGTTCGGCGACGACGCCACGAACGAACTCATCGCCCTGCTCAACGACGTGGATTTCACCTACCGGGCCGAGCTGAAGGACGCGTTCGCGGGAAGCCTCGCGGTGTTCGACGCGAAGCTCGAGCGGCGCCTCGCCGAGCAGATGGCGGGCATCGATCGACGCTTCGCCGACATGGATGCGAAGTTCGAGCGCCGCTTCGTCGAGATGGACGCGAAATTCGAGTCCCGCTTCGTCGAGATGGACGCGAAATTCGAGTCCCGCTTCGTCGAGATGGACGCGAAATTCGAGTCCCGCTTCGCCGAGATGGACGCGAAATTCGAGTCCCGCTTCGTCGAGTTGGACACGAAGGTCGAGCGCCGCTTCATGGATCTCGAGCTGAACGGCGAACGTCGGTACGCCGCCGTGAACGTCGAGTTCGCGAACGTTCGCGGAGAGATCAAGAACAGCCAGGCGGTCATGATTCGCTGGATGTTCGCCTTCTGGGTCGCGAGCACCGCCACGACCATCAGCGCCTTCGCCGCGTTCGCGCGGTAGCGCCCGCCAGGCCCGGATCGCCATGCCGGGACGCCGGCCCCGTGGCTACCGAATGGCCGCCAGCGCCGTCCGCAGCCGCGGCAGCAGGGCCTCGATGTCCCCCGTGGACACCGCACCTACCGACAGCCGGAACCACCCCGTCTCCTCCCGTGCACCGAACGCCTGGAACGGCACCGCCGCGAGCCCGCACGCCGTGAGCAGGTACCGCCGGATGTCGTCGTTCGTCGCCAGCCGCGACCCGTCGGGCGCCGTGCGTCCGTTGAGGGCGAACCGGGCGCTGAGGTAGATGGACCCCCGGGGCGGCGTGGAGTCCACGGCGAACCCCTCCTTCCGCAGCGCAGCGATCCCGTCCGCCAGCAGGCGGAGGCGCTGCTCGAGGTTGGGCAGCATCACGGCGTGGAACGCCTTGATGTCGTCCGTGGCGCCGAGCAGGTCGGCCGTGGCGAGCTGTTCGGGCCGGGGCGCCCACGCGCCCACGTGCGTGAGCAGGTCGCTCATGGCCTTGATGACGTCCTTCGGGCCCACGGCCCAGCCCACCCGCAGGCCCGTGGCAGCGAACGCCTTGGAAATGCCGTCCACGAACACCGTGAACTGCTTCATCGCCGGGCGGAGGCCGACGGGCGTGTAGTGCCGGGCGCCCCCGAAGGTGAGCATCCAGTACATCTGGTCGAACAGGACGTACAGCGGCCGCGCGCGGGCCGCGGCGCGCCGGGCGTTCTCCGCGAGCACGAGGTCGCAGATGGCGCCGAGCTGGGCCTCGGAGAACAGCGTGCCGGCGGGGTTCATCGGCGAGCAGAGTACCAGCAGCGTGGCGCCCTCGAGATGCGGCGCGAGATGCTCCGCCGTCGGCAGGAACCCGGACTCGGCGCCGCACGGCACCTCGACGGGAATCCCACCGACGATTGGGGCGTAGTACTCGTTGCTCCAGCTCGGCACGGGGTACAGGACGCGCTCGCCGGGGTTCACGAGCACGCGGTACGCGCCGTAGATGATGGGCCGGCCGCCCGCACAGATGAGCACGCTCGCCTCGTCGTAGTCGAGGCCGAGCCACTGCTTGTAGAATGGCGGCACGGCCTTGCGCAGTTCCGGCACGCCCGACGAAGGCGGATAGTTCGACTCCGTGGCCACGCGTTCCGCGATGCCCCGCGAGAGCCGCTCGGGCACCGGGAAATGCTTCGGCGCGAAATCGCCGACGGTGAGATTGCACACCGGTTGGCCGCTCGCGATGATCTCGCGCACCTCGGCCGCGATGGCGAGGATCTGCGACGGGCGCAGCGTGTCGGAGAGCGATGCCAAGCGGGCGGCGGACGGTGCGGAGCGAGGGGCGGCGGTTCCGGTCATGAAGGAAGAATACACACGACCCGGTGCGCCGCGAAGTCTCTCTGTCTACTGTCTACTGTCTACTGTCTACTGTCTACTGTCTACTCAGAGGATGTACTTCCGCAGGTCCTCATCGTCGGCGATCGCCTTGAGCCGCTCGCGCACCGCCTTGGCGTCCACCGTCACCGGCTCGGCACCCCGCTCCGGCAGCTCGTAAAGGGTGTCCTCGAGCAGCGTCGTCATCACGGTATGGAGGCGGCGCGCGCCGATGTTCTCCATGCGCGAGTTGAGCTGGGTGGCCATGCGCGCAATCTCCCGGATGGCGTCGTCGCCGAACGAGAGGGTCACGCCCTCGGCGGCCACCAGCGCCGTGTACTGCTTGGTGAGCGCGTTCTCGGGCTCCGTCATGATGCGCACGAAGTCGGCCTCGGTGAGCGACTTCAGCTCCACGCGGATCGGGAACCGGCCCTGTAGCTCGGGGATCAGGTCGCTCGGCTTCGACACGTGGAACGCGCCCGCGGCGACGAACAGCACGTGGTCGGTCTTCACCAGGCCGTACTTCGTGGGCACGTTCGACCCCTCGACGATGGGCAGCAGGTC